>JAPOWL010000317.1:13343-15251 GCA_026707615.1 Acidobacteriota bacterium
CCCAGCTCGTCAGCTCGTTGGGGACGCCGTTCTCCTTCGATCCGCCCCCCGGCTTCGTGCTGCTGCTCGACGACGTGGGCGAGCGCCCCTACCGCATCGACAGAATGTTGACGCAGTTGCGCCAGGCCGGCGTCCTCGCGCGCGCGGCCGCCGTGGTCTGCGCCGAGTTCCCCGGCTGCGCGGAGCCGGACGGCGGCGTCGACGCCCGGGGGGTCCTCGCCGGCGTGGCCGCCGACATCGACGGTCCGGTGCTGTTCGGCGTGCCGACCGGCCACACCCGCGCGCGTCCGATGGTGACCCTGCCGCTCGGCGTGGAGGTCACGGTGGACACCAACGCGTCCGGCCGGCTGATCGTCGAGGAGGCGGCGGTGGCGTGAAGAGCGTCCACCTCATCGGGATCTGCGGGACGGCGATGGCGACCCTCGCCGCCATGCTGCAGGAGCAGGGGATCGAGGTGCGAGGCTCCGACGCCCACGCGTATCCTCCGATGGACGCTTTCCTCGCCGGGCGGGGCATCGAGCCGCTGCTCGGCTACGACGCCCGGCACGTGACCGACGACGTCGACCTCGTGGTGATAGGAAACGCGGTCTCGCGCGGCAATCCGGAGGTGGAGGCCGTGCTCGCCCGGCGCCTGCACTACGTGTCGCTGCCGGAGATGGTGCGCGACCGCTTCCTGCGGGGGAGGCGCTCCATCGTCGTCGCGGGGACGCACGGAAAGACGACCACGACGTCGATGTCGGCGTGGGCGCTGGTTGCGGCGGGCGCCGACCCGGGCTTCCTCGTCGGCGGCATCCCGCGCAACTTCGACGCGAGCTTCCGCCTGGGGCGGAGCGATCTGTTCGTCATCGAGGGGGACGAGTACGACAGCGCGTTCTTCGACAAGACGGCGAAGTTCCTCAAGTACCTGCCGTTCGTGACCGTGGTCGGGAGCGTGGAGTTCGACCACGCCGACATCTACGCCGACCTGGACGCGTTGCGACTGGCGTTCCGGCGGCTGGTCGGGCTCGTCCCGGGCAACGGCCGGGTCCTGCTCGGGGCGGACGACGCCGAGGCCCGCGGGCTGGCCGGCGCCGCGCACTGCCCGGTCGAGACCTTCGGCATCGAGGCCGGGGCGGACTGGCGGGCGGTGGAGGTGAGCTCCCGGGACGGTCGCACACGTTTCGCGGTCGAGCACGCGGGCAAGCGCGTCGCCCGCGTCGACCTGCCGCTCATCGGCGCCTTCAACGTCCGGAACGCCCTGGCCGCAACCGCCGCCGCGGCCGCCGTGGGCGTCGCGCCGGCGGCGGCCGCGGCCGGCCTGTCCACGTTCCGGGGGGTGCGCCGGCGCCTGGAGCACCGCGGCGCCGCACGGGGAGTCGCCGTCTACGATGATTTCGCCCATCACCCGACCGCGGTGCGGGAGACGCTTGCGGCGCTCCGGGAGACCTCGCCGGCGGGCCGCATCTGGGCGGTCTTCGAGCCCCGCTCCGCCACCGCGTGCCGCCGCGTGTTCCAGGAGGCGTTCGCCGAGGCCCTGGCGCTTGCGGATGCGGTGGTCGTGGGTCCCGTCTACCGCTCCAGCCTGCCGGAGGCGGAGCGGCTGTCGGCGCCGCGCCTCGCCGCGGACATCGCCGCCGCGGGGGTCGCGGCTCGCCATCTCGATTCGGTCGACGAGATAGTGAACGTCGTCGGCCGGGAGGCACGGGACGGGGATCTGGTCGTCGTCATGTCGAACGGCGATTTCGGCGGCGTGCACGAACGCCTGCTCGACCGGCTCGACGGTGAGGCCTGAACCGGGGAAGCGCAGAACGGGAATGCGGTGGAGCCTGTCCCGCCTGGGAGACGGAGCGCTCGTGCTCGCCTTCGAGGAGCGGATCGACCCGGTCGTCAATTCGCATGTCGTCCACGCCGCGGCCGCGATCCGGGAGG
>JAPOWL010000529.1 GCA_026707615.1 Acidobacteriota bacterium
GAAGATCTCCTCCGCGGGTACCAGCCGGTCGTGCAGGGAACGGAGCGGGTGCTGCATCATGGCGGCAGTATGGGCGGCACGCGGCCCCGGAGACATGAGCGCGAAGTGAGAGTTCCGTGATTCTTCGCTGAGAGTCCGAGGATCGGTGTTCCCGAGCGAGGAGTTCGCGCAGCGAAACTCCCGAGGCGCCCGCAGGGCGCCCGTCAGGACGGCCGGCGGGTCAGCCCGGCGGCCAGGCCCGAGCCGAACATCAGGCCCTCGAAGGTGCTGATGGCGACCCGGGTCACGGCCCCCGGCTCGGGCTCGCCGAGCAGGCGGGCGAGGGGCGTGAGCCCCACCTCGGAGCCGGGGAAGCTCTGGGCCATGAAGTCGAGGCTCATCGCTCCCAGGAAGCGCCCGCTCCAGCCGAGCATCCCGGCCGCCAGGGCGCAGGCGAGTCCCGTCAGGAGCGCGACGCGGACCCGGGCGAGCCCGTGCGGGGTGGCCATGCCGCCGTCCAGGGTAGGAGTGGCCAGCCCGTACCCGATGCCGACGGCTCCGCCGAGAATCAGACCTTCCACGGCACCGGTCAGCGGCGAGAGATCGCGGCCGAACAGGCCCTCGAGCACGAGGCGCCCCAGGAGGTGGGCGGTCCCGCCGACGGCCAGACCGCTCGCCGCCCCGGCCGCGGCGAGGGCCAGGCGGCGCCAGGCGCGGAAGGCGGCTTCCGCGCCGGCCAGTCCGGCCCCGACCCCGGCCGCGGCCACGCTGCCGACCGTGGCTCCGAGCAGCGGCAGCATCGGCAGCACGCCGTTGCCGGCCGTCGACCCGGGACCGAACCGCAGGACGAGGCCGCCCACAAGGCCGGCAACCGCCCCGGCGGCCGCTCCGCCCGCCGCCGCGGCCAGCCACCGGCGCCCGGCCAGCCGGGCGACGCGCCGGACGCGCAGGAGGAACAGGATCCCGCCGGCCGCCAGCCAGCCCGGATGTCCGAGCAACGGCACGGGTCCCGCCCCCGGGACGTCCCAGCGCGTCTCGCGCAGGTAGGCGCGCGCGACGGCGTGCGCCGTTCCGCGGTTCCGCCGGTCGGATCGGCGGCGCAGTCGTTCGAGGGCCTCCGCCGTCCCCATCTGGTGCAGGGCCTCGGCGGCCTGCCGCCGCCGAGCGTCGGTGGCCTCGGCGTCCCGCTCGTCGTCGTCGAGCAGCGCCTCGAGCGCCTGGTCGAAGGAGGGGGCAGCGCCGGGTCTCGCCGTGGCTCGCGCGAGCTCCGCCACGGCGGCCGGCACAGGCTCCGCCACGGCGGCCGGCACAGGCTTCGCCGCGGCGGCCGGCACGGGCTCCGCCGTGGCCGTCTTCCCGGGCGCGCGGTTGTCGGCTGTCTCCACCGCGGGCTCCGGCGATCCGTCGTCCGGCTCCTCGACGACGTCGCAGACGAAGCGGTAGCCGTGCCGCGGCACGGTGCGGATGAAGGTCGGCTCGCGCGGATCGTCGCCCAGCGCGCGGCGGAGGACGCGCACCGCCTGGCTCAGGGCGCCGTCGCTGACCGCCACGTCGCTCCACACCGCGTCCAGGATGTCGTTCCTCGACAGCGCCTCGTTCCGGTGCTCGACGAGCAGGACCAGCAGGTCGAAGCAGCGCGGGATCAGCGGCAGCTCCCGGCCGTCGCGGACGAGCGTCCGGCGGGCGGGGGAGAGGGTGTGACCGGAGAACCGGTAGCGCGGTCTGCCGGGGGACGCGGGCATCGACGGCCGGCAGTATACGTTCGCCCGCCGCCCCGGGTTCGCGCGGCGCCCTGAGAAGGAGGCGGAGAGAGCCCCGCATCCCAGCGCCGGCTGGGGGGCTGGGCCCCTCGGGGGCAGGCCGCTCAGGCCGGGCGGCCCGCTCAGGCCGGGCGGCCCGCGCGCTCCCGCTCGACGAGCTGGCGGCGCAGGATCTTCCCCGACGGCACCTTCGGGATGGCGTCGATGAACTCGACGCGCCGTACCTTCTTGTGGGGCGCGACCCGCTCCGCCACGTGGGCCATGACCTCGTCGGCGGTGGCGGCCGCGCCGTCCCGCAGGACGACGAAGGCCTTCGGGACCTCGCCGGCTTCCTCGTCGGGGCTCGGGATCACCGCCGCGTCCGCAACGGCCGGATGCGACTGGACCGCCGCCTCGATCTCCGCCGGCGCGACCTGGAAACCCTTGTACTTGATGAGCTCCTTCAGCCGATCGACGACGTAGAGATAGGCGTCGGCGTCGGCCCGCCCGATGTCGCCGGTGTGCAGCCAGCCGTCCTCGTCGATCATCGCGCGGGTGGCCTCGGGGTTGTGCAGGTAGCCCCGCATCACCTGCGGCCCCCGGATGCAGACCTCGCCGAGCTCCCCGGTCGGCGCGTCGGTCCCCGTGGCGACGTCGACGATGCGCCACTCCGTGTTGGGCAGCGACGTGCCGACGGACGTGATGCGCGTCTCCTTCTTCGGGGTGTTGGTGTGGGTGACGGGGCTCGTCTCGGTCAGGCCGTAGCCCTGGCGCACGAGCATGTCGCAGCGCGCCGCCGCGTCGCGGGCGACCGATTCCGCGAGCGGCGCGGCGCCCGACATCACGTTGCGCAGCGACGAGACGTCGTACTTCTCGACCAGCGGGTGCTTGGCGAGGGCGAGGACGATCGGCGGCACGAGATAGCCGGTCGTCACCCGGTGCTTCTCGATCAGCCCGAGGAACTGCTCGAGGTCGAAGCGCGGCATCGTCACCACCGTCGCCCCCGCGTGGAGCGACGCGCCCATGATCACGACCATCCCGTAGATGTGGTAGAAGGGCAGGATGCCGATCAGGGTGTCGTCGTTGCCGATTCCCTCCGCGGCGTCGATCTGCACGAGGTTCGACACCACGTTGTAGTGCGACAGCATGACCCCCTTGGGCATGCCGGTCGTGCCGCTCGAGTAGGGCAGCGCGACGAGGTCGCGGCGCGGGTCGAGGGCCGGTGCCGGCGGCTCGCCCTCCGAGCCCAGGGACGTGAACGGCGTCGCTCCCTCGGCCTCGCCGAACACGAAGATCTCCTCCACCGCCGTGCCCTCCGCCGCCCTGCGCGCCGCGTCGAGCGCCTGCGGAATCGTCAGCAGGAAGCGCGCGCCGGAGTCGGCGAGCTGCCGCTGGACCTCGTCGGCGGTGTAGAGCGGGTTCATCGTCGTCACGATGCCGCCCGCCGCGGAGACGCCGAAGAATGCCGCCGCGTACTCGGGGGTGTTCGGGCTGTAGATGGCGAAGGTGTCGCCCTTGCGGAAGCCGCGGGCAGCGAGGCCGGCGGCGACGGATCGGACGGCGGCGCGGAGCCCGGCGTAGGTCAGCGTCCGGCCCGACGGCCCGTCGATGAGCGCCGCCTTGTCGGGCCAGCGGTCCGCGTGCTCGAACACGTGCTCGTGCAGCGGCCGCACCGGGATCTCGACGTCGGGGAACGGGCTCCTGTAGATCGTCATCGTCGCCTCCGGCGTGGTCAGTCGCCGCGCGAAGCGGGCGCCTCGGTGCGGCGCGACAGCAGCGTCCCCCCGTCGACCGGAATCACGGCGCCGTTGGTGTAGGCTCCGGCCCGCGAGGCGAGGTAGATGGCGATCCCCGCCATGTCCTCGGGGCGTCCGAGCCTTCCCAGAGGGCAGGCGGCCTCGACGGCCCGGCCGTGGCGATCGAGCACGGCGGCCGTCATGCGGCTGGGGAAGAACCCGGGGGCGACGGCGTTCACGGTGATGTTGCGGGGGCCGAGCTCCACGGCCAGCGTCCGCGTCATGTGGTGGAGCGCCGCCTTGCTGGCCGAATAGGCGAAGGTGCCGGTGCCGACCAGCTGCTGCACGTGCAGGCCGTCCATCGATCCGACGTTGATGACCCGCGCGGGGTCGCCGGGGCTCGCGGCCCGCTCGAGGTTCGGCGTCAGGTCGCGCGTGAGAACGAACGGCGCCTTCACGTTGAGGCCGAGCACCTTGTCGAAGGCCGATTCCGGGTAGTCCGCGTACGGCGCGCCCCAGGCCGCGCCGGCGTTGTTGACGAGGACGTGCAGCCGATCCTCGAGCGCGCCCATCGACTCGACGAGCTCGGTCCGCCCTTCCGTTCGCGAAAGGTCGGCCGGTATGGCACGGCACGGACCGACCGCCGACAGGTCGCGCGCCACCCGGTCGCAGACGTCCCGCTTGCGCGAGGAGATGTAGACGGAGGCTCCCGCGCGCAGCAGGCCCTCCGCCATCATCCGCCCGATCCCGCTGGATCCACCGGTGACGAGCGCCACCTTGCCGGACAGCGAGAACAGGGTCGACGGGTCCATGTCCGACATGGCGCTGATTCTACTGGTACGATGAGTGCCCCGCCCGCGGCGACTGCCCCGTGCGGGCGTGGAGGTCCAGGCGTGGAGGTCCAGACGACGATGCGGGCGCCGGTCACGATGTCTCGCGTCGCTACGGCTCTTGCCGCCGTGGCGCTCGCCGCCGCAGCGCTGCCGGTGCCCGCCGTCGCGACCTCGCAGGCCGCCCTCCGGGCGGAGGCGCGCGTCCTTCCCGCCGACCCCCGCGACGAGGCGGAGTGGACGGCCGAGGTGCGGGCCGGCATCGAGAGCTTCGGCGTCGACCCGGACGAGGCGACGCCCCTGCTCCGGGCCCTCGCGCGGCACCCGCCCGCGCTGCACGGCCTGGGTCCGCTGGCCGCCTACCTGCGGAGCCGGTCGATGGTTGCGGCCGTGGACCAGATCCTGATGGGGTTGCGCGCTGCGTGGCTCTGCCGGTCCGAGGCGGTGTGGGCCGAGCTCGCCGCCGAGGCGCGCACGTTCGGCCTCCTCGACGAAGACCTGCGGCGGGTGGCCGCAGGGCCGGACGCCGGATGGGGCCCGTGGGACGCCGCCGTGCTCCGCGCCACGGACGAGATCTACCGCGACTCGTTCCTGAGCGACGCTTCCTGGCAGGCGTTCGCCGAGCGCTACGACGCGCAGCAGCTCCTGGACGTGGTCTTCACCGGAGCCGAGTACGTCCTGCTGTCGATGCTTGCCAACAGCCTGGGCGTGGAGCCGGACGACCGGCACCCCGACCGCTTCCCGAACGGCGTCGCGCGGACCGTCGCGCCGGCGAGGCCGTCGCCGGTGCGCCTCGCCGAGCCGCGGCTTCTGCCGCTCCCCCGCGAGGACTGGTCCGGCGAGGTGCGGGCCCTGCTCGATCCGGACGGTACGGGGCAGCCCGTGCTGAACCTCTACGCCACGCTGGCCCGCCATCCGGCCCTCTACCGCCCCCGCGCCGTGCAGTCGGCCTACATCCGGACCGGCGCGACGCTCACGGCCCGTGCCCGCGAGATCCTGATCCTGCGCATCGGATGGCTGTGCGGTTCCGAGTACGAGTGGGCGCAGCACGTGCGCGTCGCGCGCCGGGTCGGGATGAGCGACGAGGAGATCCGGCGCGTGGCCCGTGGACCGGACGCGCCCGGGTGGGATCCCTTCGAGGCGACGCTGCTCCGGGCGGCGGACGAGCTGCACCGGACGGACACGATCTCGGATCCGACGTGGCAGGCCCTCGCCGAGCGCTACGGCCCGGCCGAGCGGATCGACGTCGCGATTACCGTCGCCGGCTACCGGATGGTCTCGATCGCGCTCAACTCGCTCGGCACCGAGCTCGAGCCCGGCCGCGAGCTCTTCCCCCCGCGCTGACCCCTAGCCCCGTCTCGACAGCCAGCACCGGAGGAGTTTCGCGCCAGCGAAACTCCCAAAGCGCCCGAAAGGGCGCTCAGTTGCCGCGCGGGAAGACCTGCTTCGTCTCGAGCACGTCGTAGCTCGCGAAGACCCCGTGCAGGACGTAGGGATCCTCGGCGTACTTCGCCCGCGCCGCCTCCATGCTGTCGGCTTCGAGGATGATGAGGCTCCCGACCATCTGCTGGTGCTCGTTCATGATCGGCCCGCCGTAGACCAGCCGGCCGGCGGCGTCGAGGCGGGCCATGTGCTCCAGGTGGGCCGGCCGGTGCTGCAGTCGGGCTTCCTGGCCGGGACGGTCGTGGCCGACCAGCGCAAACAAGGGCATGGTGTCTGGCTCCGTGTGCGGGATTCGGCGTTCGTGACGGCGCCGCGGCGCGTGTGAGACGGCACGCGCGCGATCTCTTGCGCGGGCAGTATTGTATGCCAGGAGCGAACGCCCGATGACCATGCCCGCCCCCGCCCCGAGGTCGACGATTGCCGCGTGGTGCCTGTACGACTGGGCGAACTCGGCGTTCACCACGCTCGTCGTCACCTTCATCTACTCGGCCTACTTCACCTCCGCCTTCGCCGACGATCCGGGCCGGGGCACCGCGCTCTGGTCGCGCGGCGTCGTCGTGAGCGCGCTCGCCATTGCGGCCCTGGCCCCGCTGGCGGGGGCGCGGGCCGACCGGGGCGGCCGCCGCCGCTACCTGATCGTCTGCTCGCTCGTCTGCGTCGCGGCGACGGCGGCGCTGACGTTCGTGCGACCGGGCCCCCCGAACGCCGTCGTCCTCGCCCTCACGCTGTTCGTCGTCGCCAACGTCGCCTTCGAGATCGGCCTCGTCTTCTACAACGCCTTCCTGCCGGGCATCGCGGAGCCGGCGCGCATCGGGCGCATCTCCGGCTACGGGTGGGGCCTCGGCTACGGCGGCGGGCTCGCGGCGCTGGTCGTGGCGCTGGTGGTCTGCGTCTCGGACCCGCCGATGTTCGGCATCCCGACGGCCGACGGATTCAACCTGCGGGCGACCAACCTGCTCGTGGCCGGCTGGTTCCTGCTGTTCGCCGTGCCGGCGTTCGTGCGGCTCCGGGACCCCGCGGGCCCGGTCCGCGGCGGGAGCGTCGCCGACGCCTTCCGGGACATCCTGGCCACGGCGCGCCGCCTGCGGCAGTACCGGCAGGTGCTTCTCTTCCTGCTGGCGCGCCTGTTCTACAACGACGGTCTGGTGACGATCTTCGCCTTCGGGGGCATCTATGCCGTCGGGACGTTCGGCTTCACGTTCCAGGAGCTGCTGACCTTCGGCATCGTGATCAACGTCGGAGCGGGGCTCGGCGCCCTCGCCTTCGGCTTCGTCGACGACCGCCTCGGGGGGAAGGTCACCGTCGCCCTCAGCGTCGCGGCGCTGGCCGCGGCGACGCTCGTCGGGGCCCTGGCGCCGACCCCCGCGTGGTTCTGGGCCTCGGCGATCCTGGTCGGCATCTTCGCCGGCCCCAACCAGTCCGCCAGCCGGTCGCTGATGGCGCGTTTCGTGCCCGCCCGCCACGAGTCGGAGTTCTTCGGCTTCTTCGCGTTCTCGGGCAAGGTCACCTCGTTCCTGGGGCCGGCCCTGCTGGGCGTGCTGAGCGAGGCCTACAGCCAGCGCGTCGGCGTCGCCAGCCTGCTCGTCTTCTTCGCCGTCGGAGGGCTGCTGCTGTGGCGTGTCGACGAGCGCCAGGGAATGGAGGCCGCGGCCCGGCGGAGCTAGCCCGCCGTTCGTCGCCTTTGGCTCCGCTCGGCGCCCAACCCAATCCTTCAGGAGTCCGCGCCGTTCTGCGGCGCAGACTCCTAGCGCCGCCAACCCGTCGCAGGCTCCGGGTCGGCCCCAGCCCCCACCGGCCCAGGAGCTTGCGCCGCGGCACGCACTCCGTTGGCGTTCTGCGGCGCAAGCTCCTGGAGCCCCGCGCCCGGTGCGGGCGCGCCGTCGCGGTGATAGAGTAGCGATAGTGGCAATCGGCCACCGGCTGGGGAGGTTCTCATGAGGTCCGCGACAAGGCTCGCTGTTGCCGTCGGGTTGTTCGTCGCCGTCGGCCTGGCGCCCGGCGCGCACGCCCAGGAAGGGCAGTGGATGCGCGTCGACATCGTGCAGGTGCTCCCGGACAAGCTCGAGGAGTACATCGAGCTGCAGATCGAGCAGGTGAACCCGGCTCTGCAGCGCGCCGGTGTGCCCTACCGGTCGTCGTGGCGCACGGCGGAGTTCGGCAACACCTACGAGCGACTGTTCGTCACGCCGATCTCCAACCTCGCGGACTTCGACACCGGCGGGCCGCTCGCTCGCGCGCTCGAGCCGGACCGCCTGGACCGCATCCGAGACCGCGTGCGGCGCTGCACGCAGTCGCGCCAGAGCTACGCCATCCGCTATCACCCGGAGATGAGCGTCGAGGTCGACAACCCGAGCGGGCTCTTCCTGGCCCAGGTCGCCACGATCCAGATCGCTCCGGGCCGGCAGGGGGAGTGGGAGGCGTTCCTCCGTGAGAACCTGCCGCAGTTTCGCGAGTCCGACGTCGTCTTCGGCGTCTACGAGAGGCGGTTCGGCCCCGGCCCGGCGAGTTGGCAGATCGTGGAGAACCACTCGTCGTACGCCGCGCTCGACCAGCCCAACATCCTGGAGCGCGCCTTCGGCGATCAGGCGGAGGAAGTCGCGGCCCGGTTGAGCGGGATCGTGACCTCGGTCGAGCGCACCGTGCTGCGCTACGACGCGGAGCTCAGTTTCTCGGCCCCGGCGCCGACCACCCAGCAGCAGGAGTAGCCGAACCGCATGGCCGCCATGTACGAGTCGTTCCTGGTCGTTCACCTGATATCGCTCTTCCTGCTGGCCGGGGTGGCCTTCGCCGCCCTGGCCGCGCCCGACCCGGAGCGGCGCCGGTTCTACCTGATGTGGTCCGGCATCCTGTCCGTGGTGGTGTTCGTCACCGGCTTCGGCCTGCTCGGCATTCGGCGCATCGGCTACCCGGGGTGGGTCTGGGTCAAGCTGGCCGCCTGGCTCGCCCTGGCGGTGGCGGTGCCGCTCGTGTACCGGCGCGCCGCCGGCCAGCAGGCGCTCCTGGCGATCATGATCGGCGCCTTCGCCCTGGCCGTGGCGATGGTCATCTACCGGCCCTTCTAGGGGCTTGCGCCGTAGAACGGGGAGCCTGCGACGGGTTGGGCGGCCCCAGGCGCCAGCGACATGCGCGAAGTGCACGGGTTGAGCGAGGTGGAGGGGTTGACTGGCCAGGAGGTGGGGGCCAGCGCGTGGCTGTCGATCACGCAGGAGATGATCGACCGCTTCGCCGACGCCACCTTCGATCACCAGTGGATCCACTGCGATGTCGAGCGCGCCACGCGCGAGTCGCCCTACGGCGCGCCGGTGGCCCACGGATTCCTGACCCTGTCGCTCGTCCCCGGCTTCCGCGCCCAGATCCTGACCGTCACCGGCATCTCCCGCGTCATCAACTACGGCGTCAACCGGGTGCGCTTCCCCAATGCCGTCCGGGTCGACGCCCGCGTGCGCGGCGTGCAGACGATCAAGAGCGTCGAGCGCACCGCGCCCGGAACCGCGCGGGTGGTCAGCGGCTTCGTGATCGAGATCGAGGGCGAGACCAAGCCCGCCTGCGTCGCCGAGACGGTGATGCTGCTCTTCGAGTGAGCGCCGGGCTCCCGGCCCCGCCGGCCGGCGGGTAGCGCCGACGAGCCCCGCCCCGGCAACCCGCGGCTGAAACCAATCGGGCGCGTGGTGCGTCCAAGGTCCCAGAGTCTCCCGGGAGGAGCCGTCTTGAGCCACGTACTGACGATCGAAGGCTTGTCGAAGACCTATCCGAACGGCGTGCGCGCCCTGCACGACGTGTCGCTGCGGATTCCGACCGGCATGTTCGGACTGCTCGGCCCGAACGGAGCCGGCAAGAGCACGCTGATGCGAACGTTGGCGACGCTGCAGGAGCCCGACGGCGGCCGGATCATGCTCGGCGACCTCGACGTGCTCCAGGAGAAGGACCGCGTTCGGCAGATGCTCGGCTACCTGCCGCAGGAGTTCGGGGTCTACCCGCGGCTCTCCGCGCAGGCGATGCTGAGCCACCTCGCCGCCCTCAAGGGCATTCCGCCGGCGCAGGTCAGGGAGACCGTGGAGGCTCTGCTGCGGCAGACCAATCTCTGGGACGATCGCCGCAAGCGGCTGGACACCTTCTCGGGCGGCATGAAGCAGCGCTTCGGCATCGCGCAGGCCCTCATCGGCGATCCGCGGCTGATCATCGTCGACGAGCCGACGGCCGGGCTCGACCCGACCGAGCGCCTGCGCTTCCACAACCTGCTGTCGCAGATCGGGGAGAACATCGTCGTGATCCTCTCGACGCACATCGTCGAGGACGTGAGCGACCTGTGCAGCCGGATGGCGATCATCTCGCAGGGCGAGGTGCTGCTGACGGGCGAGCCCGCGGAAGCGATTGCCGCGCTCGACGGCCGCATCTGGAGCCGGGTGGTCAGCCGGGACGAGCTGGCTGCCTGCGAGCGCGAGCACCATGTCATCGCGACGCGGCTCTCGGGGGGGCGGACCGTGATTCACGTCTACGCGGACGAGCGCCCCGAGGGCGGGTTCGAGCCGGTCCGGACCGAGCTGACCGACGTCTACTTCTCCACGTTGCAGCGCGCCGGCGCCGCGGCCTGAGTCGGCCGACGCCCGGATCCGAAGGACGCCATGCTCACCGAAATCCTCCGCTTCGAGCTGCGCTACCAGCTGCGGCAACCGGTCTTCCTGCTCGCCGCGGCGTTCTTCTTCCTGTCGGCGTTCCTGGCCGTGACCACCGACGCGGTCGTCATCGGCGGCTCGATCGGCAACGTCGACCGCAACGCGCCGTTCGTCATCCTGCAGTTGCTGCTGGTGATGAGCCTGCTCGGCGTCTTCGTCACGACCGCGTTCGTGGCCAGCCCGGTGCTCCGGGACCGGGAGACCGGCACGCACGAGCTCTTCTTCTCGACGCCCATCCGCAAGCGCGACTACCTCGTCGGCCGCTTCGCCGGGGCGCTGGCCGTCGCCCTCGCCGTCTTCGTGCCGGTGGTGCTCGGCGTGGCGCTCGGGAGCCTGATGCCGTGGCTCGATCCGGAGCGCGTCGGGCCGTTCCGGGCGGCTCCGTATCTGCAGGGGCTGCTCGTCTTCGTCGTGCCGAACGTGCTGTTCACGGGGAGCATCCAGTTCGCCCTGGCCACCGTCACGCGGAGCCTGGTGGCGACCTACGCCAGCGTGGTCGGCATGTTCGTCGCCTACGGCATCGCCGGCAATCTGCTGTCCGACATCGAGAACGAGACCCTGGCCGCGATGCTCGACCCGTTCGGCGGCGGGGCGTTCGGCATCGCCACGCGCTACTGGACGGTGGCCGAGCGCAACACGATGCTGCTCCCTGTCGACGGCGCGCTGCTCGCCAATCGGCTGGTCATGCTGGGCCTGGCCGTCCTGGTGTTCGCCGCCGCCTACCGCCGCTTCTCGTTCACCGTCGTCGAGCGGCAACCCCCCCGGCGCTGGTGGCACTGGCGGCGGTGGTGGCGGCGGGGGCGCGACGAGCGGTCAGCGGAGCCCGCCGACCCGGGCGCGCCGAGGGGGTACGCGGGGGATGCTCCGAGCGCGGACCGGTTGGATGCGTTGGCGAGTGCGGCCGTTCCGGCGCTGCCCGGAGCCTCCGGGCGCGTGACGCTGCGCTTCTCCGGTCTCCGGCAGCTCGCGCGGCAGACCCGCCTGGAGGTGGCGGGCGTGGTCCGGAGCATGGCGTTCCTCGTGATCCTGGCGTTCGGCGTGCTGAACATGCTCGGCAACTCGTCGATGGTCGATCGGCTGTTCGGCACCCCGGTCTACCCGGTCACGCACCTGATGATCAGCATCCTGCAGGGGGGCGTGCTGTTCGTCGTGATCATCGTCACCTTCTACAGCGGCGAGCTGGTGTGGCGGGAACGGACGGCGCGGGTCCACGAGCTCTTCGACGCGCTCCCGATGCCGAACTGGGCGTTGTGGGGCGCGAAGCTCATCGCCCTGGCGCTGATCGTCGGGGCGCTGATGCTGGTGAGTGTCCTCACCGGGATGGGCATCCAGGCGGCGCGCGGCTACTACGACTTCGAGGTCGGCCTCTACCTGCGGGGCCTGTTGCTGGCGGGAGGCTTCCCCTTCCTCTTCGCCGCGGTCGTCGCCCTGTTCCTGCAGGTGGCGGCCAACAACCGCTATCTGGGCTACCTGCTGATGATCCTGTACTTCATCAGCGTCCCCGTGCTGGCGGCGTGGGACTTCGATCACCGCCTGTACCAGCTCGGCGGCGCACCCGGGGCGCCCTACTCCGACATGAACGGCTTCGGCCACTTCGTCCAGCCGCTCGTCTGGTTCTCCGTCTACTGGGCGCTGGGCGCAGGAATGCTGGCCGTCGTCATCCACCTGCTGTGGGTGCGCGGCGTCGCGGCCGGCCTGCGGGACCGGCTGCGGATCGCGCGGCAGCGGTTCACGCCCGCCGTGCGGGCGACGGCGGGAGCGTTCGCGCTCGGCTTCGTCGCTACGGGGGGCTACATCTTCTACAACACCAACGTGCTCAACGAGTACGTCCCCGGCGATCTGCGGGAGGAACGGCTGGCGCGCTACGAGCGGCAGTACAAACAGTACGAGGCCCTGCCGCAGCCGAAGATCACCGCGCTCTACGCGGAGGTGGACATCTACCCGGAGCGCCGCGCCGTCGACATTCGCGGGCGGTATACGCTCCGCAACCCGGACGAGTCGCAGGTCGACGCCTTGCACCTCAGCATCAACCCGGAGCTGATCGTGCGGTCGATAGACGCCCCGGGGCTCCGGCTGGAGCTCGACGACGACACGCTCGGCTACCGCATCTACGAGCTCGACGCGCCGCTCGCCCCCGGCGCCTCGATGGAGCTCGCCTTCGAGGTCGCCATCGAGAACCCGGGCTTCGTCAACAGCGGGTCGAACACCAGCGTCGTGGCCAACGGCACCTTCTTCAACAACTTCGCCTACCTCCCGCGCATCGGGTACGCGCGGGCGGTGGAGCTGGTCGAGCCCAACGATCGCCGCCGGCTGGGGCTCGCTCCCATACAGCGGATGCCGTCCATCGACGACGCGGCGGCGCGGCGCAACCACTACATCACGCCGGAGTCCGACTGGATCGACTTCGAAACCGTGGTCTCGACCAGCGCGGACCAGATCGCGCTCGCCCCCGGCTACCTGCAGCGCGAGTGGACGGAGGGCGGCCGGCGCTACTTCCACTACGAGATGGACGCCCCCATTCTGGGCCTGGTCGCGTGGCTGTCGGCCGACTGGGAGGTGGCGCGCGACCGCTGGAACGACGTGGCCATCGAGGTCTATCACCACCATGCGCACACCTACAACGTCGAGCGCATGATCGACGCGGTGAAGAAGTCGCTCGACTACCTGACGAGCCAGTTCAGCCCGTACCAGCACCGGCAGATTCGCATCGTGGAGTTCCCGCGCTACGCGCGCTTCGCGCAGTCGCTGCCCAACACGATCCCGTTCTCCGAATCGATCGGCTTCATCGCCCGGCTCGACGAGGACGACGAGGAGGCCATCGACTACCCGTTCTATGTCACGGCCCACGAGGTGGCGCACCAGTGGTGGGCGCACCAGGTCGTCGGCGGCCGCGTGCAGGGGGCCACCGTGCTGTCGGAGACGATGTCGCAGTACGCCGCCCTGATGATCATGGAGCGCGAGTACGGCCGCGAGCAGATGCGCCGCTTTCTCAAGTACGAGCTCGACGCCTACCTGAGCCAGCGCGGCGGCGAGCTGATCGAGGAGCTCCCGCTGCTGCTGGTCGAGAACCAGGGCTACATCCACTACCGCAAGGGAAGCCTCGTGATGTACGCCCTGCGCGACTACGTCGGCGAGGATGCACTGAACGCGGCGCTCAGGCGCTACGTCGAGGCGGTGCGTTTCCAGGAGCCGCCCTACACCTACTCGCGCGAGTTCCTGTCGTTCGTGCGCGAGGCGGTGCCGCCCGAGATGGAGTCGATCATCGAGGATCTGTTCGAGACCATCACCCTCTACGACAACCGGCTGGTGGCGGCGAGCTACGAGCCGGGTCCGGACGACACTTACGTCGTCAACCTGGAAGTCGAGTCGCGGAAGTTCCGCGCCGATGGCGAGGGAGTCGAGACGGAGATACCGGTCGACGACTGGATCGATATCGCCGTGTTCGGCGAGCCGGAACCGGGATCGTCGCCGGACGGCAAGCTGCTCGCGCTCGAGAAGCGGAAGATCGAGGCCGCCGAGACGGTGTTCGAGCTGGTGGTGGCCGAGGAGCCACGCCGCGCGGGCATCGACCCCTTCACGAAGTTGATCGACCGCAACCCGGACAACAACGTTGCGAGCGTCAGCGCCGCGGACGGCTCGTGAAGCGATTCGCTCGGGAAGCGGCGCGAGCGGGCCGCCGATGGTGTTCGCTCCATCGATCGCGCTTGCGCGCTACGATGTACTCGATGAGCACGACGAGATGCGGTTTCACACTTCCCGGCAAGGCGTCAATCGCAGTACTGCTCGTCAGCAGCGCGGTGGTCGCTGCGCAGCTCTCGGGGTGCGCGGCTGCGCCAACCGACGAGGAACCCCCGCCTGCGCCTCCCGGGCCGGAGACCGTCGCCGGCTGGCGGATGGTCGACCTGAGTCACGCCTACGCCGGCGACACGCTCTACTGGCCGACGGACACGGACGGATTCCGGCTCGACACGCTCGCCGAGGGCGAGACGCCCGGCGGGTACTTCTACGCGGCGAAAGCGTTCGCGACCGCCGAGCACGGCGGCACGCACCTCGACGCGCCCTTCCACTTCGCGGAGGAAGGCGACGACGCCGCGTCGATCCCGCTGGATCGGCTCATCCTGCCGGGCATCGTGATCGACGTCAGCGAGGCGGCGGCGGCCGACCCCGATTACCTGGTGACAGTCGAAGATATAGCGGCGTGGGAGGACGAGCACGGCCGGGTGCCGGCCGGATCGGCAGTGCTCATCCGGACCGGCTGGGCGGCACGCTGGCCCGATGCGCTCGCCTATCTCGGTGACGATACGCCCGGCGAGACCGGCAACCTGCACTTCCCCGGGATCGGCGAGGCGGCAACCCGCCTGCTCGTCGAGGAACGCCGCGCCGGGCGGCTCGGCATCGACACCGCCAGCATCGACCACGGCCAGTCGACGGACTTCATTGCACACCAGATCGGCGCCGCGGCCGGCGTGCCGAACCTGGAGAACGTCGCGGACCTGTCCGGACTCCCGCCCACCGGGTTCCTGCTCGCCGCGCTGCCGATGAAGATAGAGCGCGGCACCGGCGCGCCGGTCAGAATCGTAGCGCTGATTCCGTGACCCGGCGCTCCACCCGGTCCGGAAAGCCACGGCGCGGACGCAAGGCCAGCGAGATCTCACCCGGCCAGGTACGGAATCGTCTGCGGACCCTCGGGCAGGACGCAGACGCGAGCGCCCGGACCGGCGCGGTCGAGCTGCTCGCGCGTCGTCTCGGCGACGTCGTCGATCGGCGTCAGGTGCGCCGCACGGACCTCGTCGGGTGCCAAGCCGTCGGCCTTCAGGAACACCTCGGCCCGCTGCTGGATCTGGGC
>JAPOWL010000530.1 GCA_026707615.1 Acidobacteriota bacterium
CGCTCTACCGGCGCATCGAGGAGAACGTGCGGTTGCTGGAGTTCAAGTGCGTCGACCTGGCCGAGCCGTACGTCTACGGCGGGCTCGTCGACGAAGAGGGAGGTGCGCGGTGACCTATCGAGTTCTTGCGGCGACCGTTGCGGCCGCGGTGCTGGCGCTGGCGCCCGTGGCGGGGCAGCAGCTCGGCACCGGCGAGGCGGACTACACGGTGCCGGCGACGCCGTGGGGCGATCCCGACCTGCAGGGATTCTGGGACACCCGCACCTACACCCCCTTCGAGCGCCCGGACGAGTTCGGGATGCGCGAGTTCATGACCGAGGAGGAGGCCGCCGAGCGGGAGCGGCTGGGCCTGCGCCGCGTCATCAGCGACGATGACGACGACGCCGTCGCCCAGCAGCTCGTGGAGCAGGACGTGCGGCGCTACGCCCGCTCCGACGCCCCCGACGACGGCCGGCCCGGCTACCGCATCGCGGGCGCCGAGTACAACGCCTTCTGGAGCGCCGACCCGACGCAGCCGGGGTTCTCGCTGCGGACGTCGCAGGTCATCGACCCGCCGGACGGGCACATGCCGCCGCTGACCCGCGCCGCCCTCGAGCAGTGGGAGGCGCGCGAGGAAGCCCGCCGCCACCGCAGCCAGGGCGACGACTGGGAGGACCGCGGCCTCTCGGAGCGCTGCCTCACCCGCAACGGCCTGCCGGGCGAGATGCTCGGCAGCAGCCAGCAGCCGCTCAAGGAGATCATCCAGTCGCCGGGTCACGTCAGCATCGTGATGCCCTACGGCTTCGTCCGGATCATCCCGGTCACCGACCAGGTGCCGCTCGATCCGGCGATCCGCCAGTGGAACGGCGACTCGCGCGGCTACTGGGAGGGCGACACGCTCGTCGTCGAGTCCGCGAACTTCAAGGAGACGGTCAACAACTTCGTGCCCGCCCACGGCGGTCCGTTCGGCGGGTCCGCCCACGTGCACTACTACCCCGGCACGGGCGAGACGCTGCAGCTCACCGAGCGCTTCCGGCGCCTCGACGCCAACACGCTCGAGTATCACTATACGGTGGAGGACCCGAACGTCTTCGTGCGGCCCTGGAGCGCCGTGAACTACTTCACGCTCGACCCGTGGGCGGCGGAGGGCAACCAGGACCGGCTGTTCGAGTACGCCTGCCACGAGCACAACTACGGCATGATCAACGCCATCCGCGGCGCGCGCGTCGACCGCGCGTGGGCCCTCGACGAGGCGCTCCGCGAGGCGGCCATCCGCGAGGGCGAGCTGGAGGAGAAGTGGGGCGAGCTGCTGGCCTGGGAGGAAGCGAACCCCGGCCGCTGAGAACCAGTCCCGAGAGCAGGACGAGCAGGACGGCAGGAGGAGTCGGGCCGGGACGCACGCGGCCGGCTCGAGACAGGAGGGAAGGGCAATGCGAGCAGTGACAGCCATCGCGGTCGTCGGCGCCGGCCTCGGCCTACTTGCGGCGCTCGCGGGCACGCCCGCGGAGGCGCACCACGCGTTCGCGGCGGAGTTCGACGCATCCGCGCCGATCGAGCTGCGGGGCACCGTGGTCCGCATGGAGTGGGTGAACCCGCACACCTGGATCCACATCGACGTGGAGGAGGAGGACGGCACCCAGGCGCGCTGGATGATCGAGGGCGGGCCGCCGAGCGCGCTCCTGCGGCGCGGCTTCACGAAGCGCGATCTGCTGGCCGGCTCGGAGGTGTTCGTCGAGGGCTTCCGCTCCAAGGACGGCACCAACAAGGCCAATGGCCGCGACGTGACGTTCATCGACGGCAGCAAGCTGTTCCTCGGCTCGTCGGGGACGGGCGCGCCGCTCGACGGCCGCGACCCGACCGAGCCCCGGAGGTAGCGACGGAGAGCGGACGGAGGGTAGAGCCATGACTGCCGCATCGCCCAGCCGGGCGTACGCGCGACCCGGCGGCGGGCCATTGCGCGCCGGGGGGCCCGGTCCGGTCCCCGGGCGCTCCGGCGTGTTCCGAGCAGGGCTCGGGGCTCTCGGTGTCGCGGCCGGGGTGCTCTCGCTGCTCGTGGCTACTGCCTCGTCCGCCGCCGCGCAGGCGCAACCGCGGCGGGAGCCCGCTACCTACACGGCCGAACAGGCCGACGCGGGCTTCGCCGCCTACGCGCGACAGCGGCGTCGTGCACACGTTGCTGCGGCTCGATGACGAGAACAGCGT
>JAPOWL010000358.1:0-14251 GCA_026707615.1 Acidobacteriota bacterium
AGTAGACGGCGGCCCCGAGGTTGTACTCCCCGATGACTTCCATCTCCTTCCCGGCGCGCAGCACGACGACGTCGCCGTCCTCGTCACCGAGGTACACCTTGCCGTCGGCGACGAACGGCGAGCCCCAGACCGCCGCGAAGGTGTCGTAGGTCCAGAACTCCTCGCCGGTCTGCGGATCGAGCGCATGCAGGAAGCCGGAGAGGCTGGGGATGTAGAGCACGCCGTCCGCGATGGCGGCGGTCGACATGGTGCGGTAGAAGTCCTCCCCGCCCCGGTGCCATACGGCATGCGTGTCGGTGACGTCGCCGCTGCCGGTGGCGTCGATCACCCAGAAGTGGCCGGGCGCCTCGCCGTGCTCCGGATCCTGGCCGACGCCGATGTAGACCTTGTCGTCGTAGATGACCGGGGTGGACAGGATGTTGTTCCGGGTGCCGCGGCCGCCGAGGATCCACTCGGAGTCCTCGGGGTTGCAGTCGAACTCCCAGAGGAGCTCGCCCGTGGCGGGGTCGAGGCTGTAGACGACGCCGTTCCCGCCCGCGAAGATGACCTGCGGGCGCCCGTCGATCACGCCGTAGGCGGGGTTCGTCCAGGCCCCGTGCAGCACGTTCTCGCCCACCGGGTTGCTCTCCCACAGCAGCTCGCCGGTGTTCTTGTCGAGGGCGATGAAGTCGGGGGAGAAGGGCGACGGGATGTTCACGTGCCCCTCGTCGACCCCGTTGCTGGTCACCGTGTAGAGCACGTCGCCGATGATGAGCGGCGATCCGGTGGCGAGGTTGTGGGGGAAGACGTCGAGCTCGCCGATCATGTCGTAGGACCAGACGATGTCGCCGGCGATGGGCCCGGTGTCCTCCTCGTCCACGAACGGCCCGGCATTGCCGTCGGCAAAGCCCCTGGCATCGAGGCAGACGACCTGGGCCTCGTTCGAGACGTACCAGATGCGGTCGCCCTCCATGAACGCCGTCGAGCAGACTCCCTGCAGCGGCCAGTCGTTCACGCGCCCGGCCGAGAGCTTGGGATGGACCATCTGCCAGATGAACTCTCCGGTCTCGGCGGCGAACGCCATGACGACGCCCTTGTCGCCCTCGATGGACGGGTCGCGGCGGCCCTCGTTGTTCGTGCCGACGTAGACGCGGCCGTTGGCGACGACCGGGCCGCCGTAGGCCTGCGAGCCGACCGGCTGGGACCAGAGGACGTTCCTCCCGGTGTCGGCGTCCCACTCGCCCACGATGCCGGTCTCGTCCGACACCATGTTGCGGGACGGCGTGTTGCCGAACATCGCGACATCCTGGGCGGATGCCGTCGTGGCCGTGATCGCCGCCAGCGCGGCGGCCGCGAGGGTCAATCCGTGTCGAGTCATCGGTTCTCCATCACGCGGACGTTGTCGTAGTAGATGTCGATCGGCGAGTAGCCGATGAGGCCCGGGCTGCCGTTCCGCACCGGCTCGGGGTCCTCGACCGTCACCGTCCACTCGTCGGGCTCCGGGTCGTCGCGCGGCCAGGCCTTGCCGCGGACGACGGCCCGATCCTCGTCGGCGTCGACGCGCAGCTTGAGGGTGTACCAGGTGTCGGGCTCCCACGCGAACGGGAAGCGCTGCGCCATGCGCAGCTCGGCCGCCCACGAGCGGACCTCGATGCGCTGGTGGTTGCCCTGCAGGTCCATCGTGTAGCCGGCGTTGATGAGGCCGATGTCGGGGCGCCGGCGGCCGCGCTGGGTGGACAGGACGTCGGCCTGCACGGTGTAGCCCGACATGTAGGAGGGCCCGATGTAGATCGCGTGCCGGTGGATCCCGGTGCGCGACGCCCCCTTGCGGAAGAGCTGCTCGCCGCCTTCGTCGACCACCCGGAGGCTGCCGCCGCCCCCGATCCAGTGCGCCGGCCGGCCGTTCTCGAACGTCTCGGTCCAGGGAAGCGGCGAGAAGACCCGGATGCGGGCCGCGGCCGAGACTTCGCCGACCGTGGCGACCACGCGGCCCGTCTGGTTGGTCGCATCCGGCGGCGACGTGAACTCGCCGTTCACGCGCAGGCGGGACGCCCCGAGTCCGTCCAGGGTCCAGACCGCGTCCTGCGGACCCAGCGCCCGGCCGTTGGCGTCGAACCCCAGCACGCTGAAGCGGACCGGCTGCCCGGCCGCCGCGATCACTTCCGCCGGTACGACCTGAATGCTCGCGACGACGCCGTCGGGAGCCGTTTCCTCGCCGAGCGGCGGCGTGGCGGCGGGCTGCGGGTCGAACGGCGCGTCGGGGTCGCCGATGCAGTAGACGCCCGACTCGGCCGTCACGTAGAGGCGGCCGTAGGCGGAGGCGAACGAGCCGTAGATCTCCGCGTAGCGGCCGTCGGCCACCTCGAGCTCGTCGTGGTCGAGCTCGGTCGCGCCGTCGTCCGCGGGCTCCAGGATCCGCACGTTGCCGTTCACCTCGGTGATGAAGAGCTTGCCGTCGGCCCAGACGGGGGAGGACTTGCCGACCGTCCCCACGCTCTGCTCCCACAGCACGGTACCGTCGGCGGCCTCGATGGCGAACAGGTTGGCGGAGTTGTCGATGACGTAGAGCCGGCCGTCCTTGAGAAGCGGCGACGAGAATCCGACCTGGAGATCGTCGATGCGCCAGCGTTCACCGGTCGCGGTGATGTCGCCTTCGCCGGTCGCGTCGATGGCCACCACGCGGCCCATCGTGCCCCGGTCGACGTTCTCCTCGCTGTGCGCGACGTAGACCGTCGTGCCGTCGATGACGGGCGAGACGTTGATGCCGCGCTGGCTCAGGTGGAACTCCCACACCTTGGTCCCGGTGCGCGCCTGGAGCGCGTAGACGTGCCCGTCGGCGTTGCCGTCGATGATCAGGCGCTGGCCGTTCACCACGGCGACGATCGGCACGGACTGGGTGTTCATGTCCGCGGGCCGGCCGCCGGGCGTGGAGATCCAGCGGATGCGCCCGTTCGCCTTGTCGAACGCGACGTAACGATGGGTCGGCGGTCCTCCGAGGTCGCCCCAGATCGAACCGATCACGCCGAGGATCAGCCGGTCCTCGTCGATGATCGGGGTCGACGTCCTTCCGCCGTAGCCCGACGCGCGCCCGAGGTCCTCGGCGAGCCGCCAGCTCCAGACGATTGCTCCGTCGCGATCGAAGCAGTGCAGGTGGCCGTCGATGTTCATCGCGTAGAGGTAGCCCGTCTCCGGGTCCCCTGTCACGCTTCCCCAGCCGACGCGGTTGAACGGGACCGTCGTGTTGAGGATGCTGAAGCTGTGCTCCCACAGCTTCGTGCCGTCCTCGGCGTTCCAGCAGGTGACGATCTCCTTCTTGGAGACGCCGTCGCCGATGCGGCCGTTGGCACAGACCCGACCGTCGAAGACGGCAGGGGTGGAACGACCGATGTACTCCTGGAACCAGATGAGGTTGTCCCCGTCGACCGACCAGCTCGACACGAGCCCGGTGTCGCCTGAGACCCCGGTCTGGGCCCGGCCGCGCCAGCTCGGCCAGTCCTGCGCCTGCGCGGAGCCGGCGAGGAGCGCCGCGCACAGAACCAGGAGCGCCACGCGCGCGGCGGCGCCGTGATTCGCCTTGGTCATCCCGAACCTCTCTGAGTTGGAGTAACCGGACCCGTAGCAGCCGTAGATCTTAGCACGCGGCGGGTCGCGGGCCGGCCGTTTGGCGGACGACCCGCCCGCGGTGTAGGATCGCGCCGCCCCATACTGAGACTCGATCTCATGCGGCGCGGCATCCCGGGCCGCCGTGACTCGGCGCGGCGCCCGGCAGCGGGTGAGGGCGTGGCCGCGATCCGGCAGGGGGCGAGCGGTACGCTACGCGGGACGGACCGAAAATGCGGATAGTCGAACGCATGCGAAGACGCTGGGGCGTCGGGCCGGTGGGAGTGGTCGCCATTCTTGCGGCGTTCGCCCTGGCCGGCATGACGACGCTGTGGGTGAAGGGGCCGGTCATGAGCTTCCTGCTCCCCTCCGTCGCCCCGGGGTGGCTGCAGTGGGCCATCTACCTGATCATCATGCTGCCCGTCTACCAGCTTCTCCTGTTGGGGTACGGCGCGTTGCTCGGGCAGTTCGACTTCTTCTGGAGCAAGCTGCGGGTCCTCGGCCGCCTGATTGCCCGTCGCGCGGCCGGCGCCTCGTCGAGTTGACGGGGCGTCGCCCCGCCGCCCCCCGGCCTGCCCCCACGGCTTCCCGTTGCCTGGCCGAGGTCAGCCGCCGGCGGTGCGCTCCACCGCCCACGCGAGGCCGGTGAGCGCGATGGCGCAGGAGAGCGGCACGCTCACCCGGCGCCGGTACCACGGTTTCCGGCGGCACCATCCCAGGGCCGCCGCGGCGCCCGCGATCACTGCCAGCTGGCCCAGCTCGATGCCGGCGTTGAATGCCGCGAGGGCCAGCAGGCGTCCCTCGTCCGGGAGTCCGAGCTCCCCGAGCACGCCGGCGAAGCCGAGGCCGTGCAGCAGGCCGAAGCCGAACACGACGGCCGCACGCCAGCGGGTGAGCCGATCGGTCAGCACGTTCTCGACGGCGACCCCCGCGACCGACAACGCGATGAGCGGCTCCACGATGCGGGGGGCAAGGGCTACGACGTCGAGCGCGGCCAGGGTGAGAGTGACCGCGTGGGCGACGGTGAAGGCCGTGACCTGCCAGACCAGGGGCCGCAGACGCGTGCTCAGCAGGAACAGCGCCAGCACGAAGAGGATGTGATCGGCGCCTGCCGGGAGTATGTGGACGAACCCGAGGCGCAGGTAGCGGTACGCCGTCTCTCCCGGGCCCGGCGGGGTGAACGGTCCCGACAGGTCGAGGGGCTCGCTCCGGGCGCCCGGCTCCAGGACCGAGCGGGTCTCTCCGCCGCGCACCGCGTCGACGATCGACAGGTGCACCTCCCCGAAGGCGCGGGAGGCGAAGAAGCCGACCGTGGCCGCGTCCGGCGGGACGCTCCCCGTCAGCCTCGCCGTCAGCCCGAGCACGGTCGGTATGTCGGCGGTCGCCGTCCGCGGCGCGCCGTGGTCGGGGAAGCCGACCTCGAAGGGCGCCGGCTCGCCGTCGAAGCGGACGCGGACGCGGCGCTCGAACAGGCGGCGCAGACGCCCCAGACGAACGTCGAGCTCGTCCGGCCCGAGCGCGGCCAGCGCCGACGCCAGCTCGGCGTCATCGGTGTCGATCGGCACGCCGAGCGCGAGGGCGTCGAGGTCGTAGATGACGTCGGCCACGAAGACGGGTCCGGGCCCGAGCGTCAGCGTCACCTCGGTGAACGTCAGCGGGTGCGCCTGCGCCGACGGAGCGCCCAGCGCGGCCGCGGCGGCGAACGACAGGGCGGGGAGGAGGGCGGACGGCAGACGGCGCACGCCGGTCAGCATACCGCGCGCCCGGCCGCGTCGGGTCGGCTGCGGCCGTGCGGGCTCCCCGCCGATCGGGCGCGGATTCTCGACCGCGGCGCCCGGGATGATCGGTGGGGCGCAGGGCGCCGCCCGGCCTCGACTCCAACGCGCCCGTCAGGGCATGCGCCGCAGCTTGACGAGGTACGGGCGCCCGCCACGGAGGAAGTTGACGAGCGTATCGCTCTCCGCCCCGACCGCGACGAGCCGGGCGGAAGCCGCTCCGCCGCCGGCCACGTCGGAGCCGGCGACCCGGAAGATCATGTCGTTCGGCAGCAGCCCCTCGCGGGCTGCCAGCCCCTCCGGGACCACCGCCACCACGAGGGCGCCGGGACGGAGCTGCAGGTTGTCGCGCTCGGCGCGGTCCGCGAGGGCGGGGGTCGGGGCGGCATCGCACAGCGTCAGGCCGACCCGTTCCGCCTCGACGCGAGCGGCGTCCGCACAGCGATAGAGCGCCGGATCCGCGGGCTGTGCGGCCCGGCCGGCGGCGGCCAGGGAGGCGGCGGCGAGGGAGGCGCCCAGCACGACGGCTCCGGTGGCCAAGCCGATGGCGGCCATCCGTGGCACCGTGCCGCGCCGGGTGCGTCCCTGCATCGAGCGCCAGTATATGCGGCCTACCAGACCAGCAGGGGCCGGCTCGTCGTCGGGGAGCCGCACGCCTCGAACCAGTCGACGCCCTCGAAGACCAGATCGAGCTTCAGCCGGTAGCGTCCGGGCGCGGCCGGCATGGGAACCTCGATGGCCACGTCGGCGGCGTCGCGCGGCTCGAGCGCGGCGGGGAGCCACGCGCGCGCGTGATCGCGCTCGGTGACGGTGCCGTCCGCCGCGCAGAGCTGGGCGCCGAGGCGGACGAGTCGGCGTCCATAGGTCGCCTGGGAAGGGAACGCACGGGTCGACAGGTTGTGGACCCGCGTTCGAAGCCGGATGCGGCCGCCCCGGCGCCCGACGAGCGGCAGCCCCGGGACGCGCGCGGGCAGGTCGATGCGCGCGCGGGGGGTGGCGCCCGGTATCGCGTTGCCGAGGCCGTTGTCGTCCCAGACCTCGCGGCGGATCGCGGCATGGTCCGGCGTCCCCGGGGCGAAGCGCCGCGAGAACGCCGACTCCGGATGGTCGGTGATCTCCCACGACAGCCGGTCGACGCCGATCTCCGCCGCCAGTTGCCGGGCCCGGTCCATCTCCTCGGCGCTGTCGTTCCACCGGAACAGGATGTAGCGCCAGTTGATGAACGGCAGGTCCCGGCCGGCGCGCCGCTTCTCGCGGACCATCGTGCGCAGGGTGGCGAGCGCCACGTCGAGCTGCCCGCGCTGCCGGTACCGGGCGTAGCTCTCGGGGAACGCGCCGTCGATCGAGAAGGTGACCTCGTCGATTCCGGAATGGACCAGCCGGATGGCCCGCGCTTCGTTCAGCGCCAGCCCGTTGGTGCTCGTGTAGAGGTAGGTCTGCGGGAAGCGCTGCTTGATGTACTCGCACATCTCCACCGCCCGCTTGTGCAGGAACGCTTCGCCGTAGTTGAAGAAGTCGATCCGCACGAGCCCCGGACCCGCCTCGTCGACCACGCGGGTGAAGAGATCGAAGTCCAGCATGCCGGCCTGGCGGGTCCTCGTGATGCCGGTCTCCGGGGCGCAGCACGCCTCGAAGCACGAGATGTTGCACGCCGCGGTGCACTCGACGTAGAGCCGGGAGGGCAGCGGGCCGGCATCGACCGGCCGGACGCGGGGTGCCGCGTCGTCGGCGAGCGGCAGCTTGAGCGGGCAGTCGCCGCAGAACCGGGAGCCGCCGGAATTGAGGTCCTCCCGCAGGCTTCGAATCGTCGGCGCGTTCCAGATCTCGGCGAGCGGCTGGGTCCGGGCGTCGCCGAGCACGCGCTTGATGTACGGGTCGGCGCATCCGCAGACCACGCGCCCGTCGCACGACAGCACGAGCGTGCTCCAGGGCCAGGAGCAGCCGAAGCGGGTGGCCAGGTGATTCAGCGACATCGGCGCGCGGCACCCCCCGCGGACTTGCGCGGCGGCGCCGCCGCAGCGCAGCATAGCAGCAACGCCCGGGAATCGACGCGTGATGGCTCCGATTCCCGCCCCGCCGGCCTACAGGAGTCCGCGCCGCCGCCGGCGCAGAGTTCTCGGTGGATCCGGCCGTCCTGAAGGAGGTGCCCCGTGACGCTGAGGCTCTTCGTCCTCGCGCTCTGCCTGCCCGCGCTCGCCGCCTGCGATTCCGGTGTCGTCGTCGACGCCGCCGGAGCTGTCGCGACGGCGCAGGGCGAGACGTTCACTCCCCGCGTCGTGACGCGGGAGGACATCCCGCCCGACATTCACGAGGACTCCTGGGCGCGACTGCCGCGCATCGCGCGCGAGTCGCTCGACGCGGACGGCCAGCGGGCCTACGACGTCATCGTCCATCCGGACAGCCGCTACGCCACCGGGCTGCGGGGTCCCATCGGCATGTGGATGTACAGCCCGCCCATGGCCGAGCACCTGTTCCCGGCCAGCACCTACCTGCGTTTCGGGGCGGACGGCAACCGGGACCAGCGGCTCGCGGAGCTTGCCATCCTGACCGCCGCCCGGGCGCTCGACAGTCAGTACGAGTGGTCCGCCCACGAGCCGCTGGGGCTGAGCGCGGGGCTCGAGGCGGAGATCATCGATCTGCTCCGCTGGGACACGCCGCTGGCCGAAGCGGGGGAGCTGCCGGGGCTGAACGAGCCGGAACGGACCCTCATCCGCGTCGTCCGCGAGCTGATCCGCGAGCCGAAGCTGAGCCGCGACGCGTTCGAGGCGGCGCAGCGGATCTTCGGCAACCAGGGCCTGATGGACATCGCGGGCCTCATCGGCCACTACACGACGGTCAACTACACGCTCAAGGCGTTCGACGTGCAGCGGCCGCCGGGAAGCCGCCTCACGCTCCCGCCGCGGCCGTGAGCGCCGGGCGGCGCCCGTGCTTCAGGTGGACAGGTCGACGCCGACCGGACAATGGTCGGATCCGGTGACGTGCGGCCAGATGAAGGCGTCCTCGACCCGGCGCGCGGCACTCGGGGAGGCCAGCACGTAGTCGATCCGCCAGCCGACGTTGTTCCGCCGCGCGTCGCCCCACTGGCGCCACCACGTGTAGTGGCCGCCCTCGCCGGGATGGCGCCGACGGAAGGTGTCCACCCAGCCGGCGTCGATCCAGCGCGTCAGCTCCGCGCGCTCCTCCGGCAGGAAGCCGCTCGTCTTCGTGTTGGCGGCCGGCCGGGCCAGGTCGATCGGCTCGCGCGCCGTGTTGTAGTCCCCGACGACGAGCACCGGCCCCCGGCGCCGCAGCGCCTGCAGGCGGTCGAAGAGCGCCGTGTAGAAGTCGAGCTTGTACGGCACGCGGCGATTGCTCCGGTCCCGACCGCTGCCCTTTGGGAAGTACACCGACGCCACGGCCAGCCGCCCGAAGTGCGCGACCAGCAGGCGGCCCTCGGCGTCGAACCGCGGCTCGCCCAGCGACGTATCAACCCGCGTGGGCGCCTCGCGGCAGTAGAGGCCGACCCCGCTGTACCCGGGACGCTCGCCGGCGGAGAAGGCGGCGTGCCACCCGGCCGGCGCGCGCACCCCCGGCTCCAACCGGTGCTCGTAGGCCCGCACCTCCTGGATGCCGACGATGTCGGCCTCTGAGTCGGCCAGGAAGTGGAGGAACCCCTTCCGGGCGCACGCCCGCAGGCCGTTGACGTTCCAGCTCACGACGCGCATGGCGGAAGACCCGGGCCGGAGTGGGGCGTGGCGACGCCGCGACGCAGTGGCATCGTGTATCGTGTCACAGCTGACACTTCGGTGGCCTCGTTCGACCGGGCTGCATCCGAGGGCCAACGAGCATGCCGTACCGCGTCGTCGACGCCGATCTTCACGACGCGATGCTCGCGGCGGTCGGGGAGACGGAGCGCGCGCTGGCCGACGCACTTCCGGCCGTGGCCGATCTCGCCACGAAGGCCGGGCCGGGAGCCGATGCGGCCGTTCGCCGGAGGGCCACCGAGTCCCTGGCCCGCCTCGAGCAGGCGACGCAACGACTCGTTTCTTCCGCCGCCCGCTTCACCTCCTGACGTGCTCCGCCGAGCTCCCGGCGAAGGCCGCCACGGCCCGTCAAGGCCGTCGAGCGAAGACCACGATGGTACCATCAGGCGGCCGATTGTGAGGCGCTTCGAGCGCCTTCGAGGATAGGGAGCCCATGAAGCCGTCGCGCGCTCCGCAGATGTTCATAACGGCCATGCACATGCACCACTGGCGCAACTTCCGGGGGCCGGTGGACGTGCGCCTGCGACGCCGCGCGTTCCTGATCGGGCCGAACGCCTCGGGGAAGTCCAACGTACTCGACGCCCTTCGATTTCTGCGGGATACCGCGGGGCAGGGCCTGAAGGAGGCAGTCCGGACGCGCGGCGGCATGGGCGAGATCCGGACCCTGCAGGCGAGGACACCGGCGGGCCTGAAGCTGGGCGTTCACGTGGGCACGGACGACACGCCGCAGATGTGGACCTACGTGCTTCGGTTCCGCAACCATCCACAGAAGCACCTGCCCGTGGTCATGGAGGAGGAAGTTCGAAGGCGGGACGAACTGGTTCTCAAGCGGCCGGATGCGGCGGACCGGGGCGACCCCGAGCGGCTGGCGCAGACCTACCTGGAGCAGATCGTCGTGAACCAGGACTTTCGCGACCTCGCCGAGTTCCTGAAGTCCATCCGGTATCTTCACATCGTGCCCCATCTGGTGCGCGATCCCGAGCGGTCGATCGGCAGGCACGACGATCCGTTCGGCGGGGACTTCCTCGAGAAAGTCGCATCGACGCCGACCAAGACGCGCGATGCGCGGCTGCGCAAGATCAACAATGCACTGAAGATCGCGATTCCGCAGTTCGACAGCCTGACCCTGCAGCAGGATGCGGGCGGTCGCTGGCATCTGGAAGCCCGCTTCAGCCACTGGCGGCACAGCGCCGCCCGCCAGTACGAGCGTTCGTTCTCCGACGGAACGTTGCGGCTGATCGGCTTGCTCTGGTCCGTAGCGGAGGGCGGGGGGCCGCTGCTCCTCGAGGAACCCGAGCTTGCCCTGCACGACGCCCTCGTCCGGCACCTGCCCCGTTTCATGGCGCGCATGCACACGAAGTCCGGCCGCCAGGTGCTGGTGACGACGCACTCCGCGGCGCTGCTGGCCGATGCGGGAATCGGCCTCGACGAGGTGCACGTGCTCGATCCCGATTCGCAGGGGACGGAGATCAAGGTGGGCAGGAGCTATCCGGACGTTCGAGCCATGGTGGAAGAGGGCGGCCTGTCCATCGGCACGGCCCTCCTGCCCAAGGCGGCGCCGGCGAACGCCGATCAGTTCCGTTTCGACTTCTGACACCCAATGACGAGGCACGGACGCGTACCCGTGTCGTTTGCCGTGGAGGGCATCGTCGATCAGGCGGTCGTCCTCAAACTCTTCGACGCGACGAGCGTCGCCTCGGGGACGCCGTACGTCTGCGACGGGCTCGGCAACCTGCGTCAGCGGCTCGGCGGATTCAACGCCGGCGCCCGCTACGCTCCGTGGTTCGTGCTCTGTGACCTCGACAGGTACGAGTGCGCTCCTGAATTGCGCAGCGGCCTTCTCGGGCCGGCGCAGGCCGAGGGCATGGAGCTCAGAATCGCCGTCCGGGCCGTCGAAGCGTGGCTGCTTGCGGACCGGCAGTCGTTCGCCCGCTTCCTCGGCGTCGACGCGAGGCGAATTCCACGCGATCCGGAGCACGTCGTGAATCCGAAGCATGCCGTTGTCGACTTGGCTCGCGAGTCCGCCAAGCGTGCCATTCGAGCAGGTCTCGTTCCATCCGAAGCCAGCGGTCGTCGTATCGGACCGGCCTACACGGACCAGGTGATTCAGTACGTCCGCAGCCGATGGTCCCCGAGTCGGGCGCGAGCCGCTGCTCCCAGTCTGGCACGGGCATTCGAGCGCTGCGAGGCATTCTCGAGGCGCGGAGCGTGGTCGTAGCGCTCGTGTCGTCGCCGTCCCGACCCCTGGAAGCGTCGTCGGACCACCGATTCCGACCGAGCCGGTGCCCGCACCGCAGCAAGGGTGGACATCACCGCGGCACGGGACCGCCAGGGCCTAGCTCCTAGCCTTCCTTGTCCTCGTACTGCTCCCGGAGCTTGGCGACGATCGACGGGTCGGCGAGCGTCGTGACGTCGCCCAGGGCCTTGCCGGCCGCGATGTCGCGCAGCAGGCGGCGCATGATCTTCCCGGAGCGCGTCTTCGGGAGGTCGGCCGTCCACAGGATCTCGTCCGGCTTGGCGATGGCCCCGATCTTCTGGGCCACGTGCTGGCGCAGCTCCTCGACCTTGGCGTCGGACGCCTGCACCCCTTCCTTCAACGTGACGAAGGCGCAGACGGCCTGCCCCTTGATCTCGTGCGCCTTGCCGACGACGGCGGCCTCGGCCACCTCCTGGTGGTCCACGAGGGCGCTCTCGACCTCCATGGTGCCGACGCGGTGGCCGGCGACGTTCAGGACGTCATCGACGCGGCCGAGCAGCCAGAAGTAGCCGTCCTCGTCCACCTTGGCCCCGTCGCCGGTCACGTAGACGTCGCGGCCCCAGCGGTTCCAGTAGGTGGCGACGAAGCGGTCGTGGTCGCCGTAGATGGTGCGCAGCATCGAGGGCCAGGGGCGGGTCTGGACCAGGTAGCCCCCGCCCACCTTCACCGGCTCGCCGCTCTCGGTGACGATGGCCGGCTTCAGGCCCGGGAAGGGGCGCGAGGCGGACCCCGGCTTGAGCGGGGTGATGCCGGGCAGCGGCGTGATCAGGATGCTCCCGGTCTCCGTCTGCCACCAGGTGTCGACGATGGGGCAGCGCTCGCCGCCGACGTGGTGGTAGTACCACATCCAGGCTTCCGGATTGATGGGCTCGCCGACGGAGCCGAGCAGCCGCAGCGAGCTCAGGTCGTGCTTCCGGACGTGCTCCGGGCCCCACTTCATGAACGCGCGGATGGCGGTCGGAGCGGTGTAGAAGACGGTCACCTTGTGCCGCGCGCAGATGTCCCAGAAGCGGTCGCGGCCGGGGGTGTCGGGCGCGCCCTCGTACATCACGCAGGTGGCGCCGTTCAGGAGCGGCCCGTAGACCAGGTAGCTGTGCCCGGTTACCCAGCCGATGTCGGCCGAGCACCAGTAGATGTCGTCTTCCTTCAGGTCGAAGACCCACTTGGCGGTGGCGTAGGTGCCGACCAGGTAGCCGCCGGTGGTGTGCGCGATGCCTTTCGGCTTGCCGGTGGTGCCGGAGGTGTAGAGCGTGAAGAGCAGGTCCTCGGCGTCGTTCTCCCGCGGCGGGCAGGTGTCGGAGACCTGCGCCATCAGCTCGTGGTACCAGTGGTCGCGGCCGGCGACGACGTTGAACGGCGTCTCCAGACCCTCGCGCTTGACGAGCAGCACGTTCTCGACGCTCGGCGAGCCGTCGAGCGCGTCGTCGGAGATCTGCTTGAGCGGCACGATCCCGCCGCGCCGGTAGCCGCCGTCCGCGGTCACGAGCAGCTTCGCCTGCATGTCGTTGATCCGATCGCGCAACGACTCGGCGCTGAAGCCGCCGAAGACGACGCTGTGAACGGCGCCGAGCCGGGCGCACGCCAGCAGCACGATCGGCAGCTCGGGGATCATCGGCAGGTAGACGGCGACGCGGTCCCCGTGGCCGACGCCCAGCTTCTGGAGGACGTTGGCGCACTTCTGCACCTCGACGTGCAGCTCGCCGTAGGTCAGGGTCTTCTGGTCGCCCGGCTCGCCCTCCCAGACGATGGCGCGCTTGTCGCGGCGCTGGCCGAGGGCATGACGATCCACGCAGTTCACGCTGGCGTTGATCTTGCCGCCGATGAACCACTTGGCGTCGGGGGGTTGCCAGTCGAGCACCCGATCCCAGGGCCGGCTCCAGTCGAGCTCCTTCGCGAAGTCGCTCCAGAACCCTTCCGGATCCGCGTCGGCGCGCTCGTAGATGCCGGGGTCGTTGATGTTCGCGTTCCTGCGGAACTCCTCCGGCGGCTCGAAGACGCGGTCTTCGGTCAGCAGCGCATCGAATCCATCGGTCGGCTTTTCGTCGGCCACAGCATCCTCCCCTTCGTCGGCGGCGGAGCGCTTCCGCCCGGGCCCGGGCGCTCGCACGGCGCGGTCGCGTCCACCGGAGCGGCGTCGATCATAGCCGCTTCGTCGCGACGAGCAAGTTCCGCGTCTTGCCGTCGGCGGTCATCACGTAATCCCAGAGCACGGCCTCGCGCTGGAAGCCGAGGCGCCGGAAGACCGACTGCGCGGCAACCTGATCGAGCGTCATGCGCGCGGTGAGCATCCGCAGCTCGAGGCAGCGCGCGATCCACTCCACCTCGTCCGCCAGCAGCCGGGCCAGACCCCGACGGCGCTGGGACGGAGCCACCTGGACCCGAATCTCGCCCAGGTGCCGCGTCCACGTGGTCCGGTTGTGGAGCAGGCTCGCCTCGCCGGCGACCGAGTCGCCCTCCACGGCGAGCACGGTGTGCGTGCGGCCGGCTTCGACGTACTCGGCCCAGCGCTCCACGACACCCGGCTCCGTGATGTTGACCCGCAGGTAGAGCAGCGCGTCCTGATCGAGGCTGTTGGCGAAGGCGAGCACCGCCTCGCAGTCGTCCCGGGTCATCAGCCGGAGCGTCACCGGCCGGCCGTCGGCGGCGGCGACCGAGCGGGGGTAGCGGGCCCGCACGGCGGCGGCGCCGCCCGCTTCGGGCGCCATCAGCCGCGCCCGCCGAGCTTCGCCTTCGCCTCCTGGCGCCGGGCGTGGAGGATCGGCTCGGTGTAACCGCTCGGCTGCTCGCGCCCCTTGAAGATCAGGTCGCAGGCGGCCTGGAAGGCGACGCTCGCGTCGAGGTCCGGTGCCATCGGCCGGTAGTTCGGGTCGCCGGCGTTCTGCCCGTCGACCACCGCG
>JAPOWL010000358.1:14261-15235 GCA_026707615.1 Acidobacteriota bacterium
GCCTCTCGCGCACCTGCGCCTCGGTGCAGATGCCGTGGTGCAGCCAGTTGCAGATGTGCTGGCTCGAGATGCGCAGCGTGGCCCGGTCCTCCATCAGCCCGACGTCGTTGATGTCGGGCACCTTGGAGCAGCCGATTCCCTGCTCGACCCAGCGCACGACGTAGCCCAGGATGCCCTGCGCGTTGTTGTCGAGCTCCTGCTGAATCTCGTCCGGCGACCAGTTGGGGGATTCCTCGCGCGGGATGGTCAGGATCCTGTCGAGATCGGCGCGCGGGCGCGACCGCAGCTCGGCCTGCCGCTCGGCGACGTCCACCTGGTGATAGTGGGTCGCGTGCAGCGTGGCGGCGGTGGGCGAGGGCACCCAGGCGGTGTTGGCGCCCTGCTGCGGGTGGCCGATCTTCGCCTGCAGCATGTCGGCCATCAGGTCGGGCATTGCCCACATGCCCTTGCCGATCTGGGCGTGCCCCGGGAGGCCCGTCTCGAGCCCGACGTCGACGTTCCAGTCCTCGTAGGTGACCATCCAGGGGGCGGTCTTCATTTCCTTCTTGCGGATCATCGGCCCCGCTTCCATCGCGGTGTGCATCTCGTCGCCGGTGCGGTCGAGGAAGCCGGTGTTGATGAAGAAGACGCGCTCCTTCGCGGCCCGCACGCACTCCTTCAGGTTGACCGTCGTGCGCCGCTCCTCGTCCATGATCCCGATCTTGATGGTGTGGCGCTCGAGGCCGAGAACGTCCTCCACCCGGGCCAGCGTGCGGTCGCAGAAGGCGACCTCCTCCGGGCCGTGCATCTTCGGCTTGACGATGTAGATGGAGCCGGCGCGGCTGTTCTTCCGGCTCCTGACGTCGTGGACCGCGATCAGCGACGAGATCATCGCGTCGAGAATCCCCTCCGGCGCCTCGCCGCCGTCCCGGTCGAGGATGGCGGGGTTGGTCATCAGGTGCCCGACGTTGCGGATCAGCATCAGGCTGATCCCC
>JAPOWL010000267.1:0-905 GCA_026707615.1 Acidobacteriota bacterium
GCAGGGTGATGGTCGACGAACAGATTCGTGGCCGCGGGATCGAGGAACCGAGGCGGCTGGCCGCCTCGCCTTCCTGCGCCCCCGCCAGTACCGCAAGCCCGCCGGCTACGAACATCAGTACCGCGAGCAGCTTGAACAGCTCGCGGTGAACGCCCCGCTGCGAGCGCGTCGGCATGGTCATGAAGAGCTCCATCGCCCAAGGCTACCCCAAACGACAAATTGAAGAAGCACCGAAAATATCGCACATTTCTGCGGCTTATCCCTGAATAGTCACTAATAGTGGTTATAGTGGCTCTTAAGTGAGACAGTTATTGACAACGCCCGGCGCGACGGGCTGATGACCTGGAGGCTACCCCGTGCATGCGGAGCTCGACGACGAGCAGCGGATGACCGCCGCGATCATGGTCGAACTGCGCTCGATCCAGAAAGAAGTTCGTGAGATGAAGCAGCAGATGGAGGACGTCGAAGCGAGTCTGCGCAGACTGACCGTGCGAACGGGCAACGTCGAGGTCTCCCTCGGGGAGGTCAAGGTCGACGCCCGGATCGTTCGCAACCGGTTGGAGAACCCGTCGTAACCAGTCGGGGATCGGGACAGCGGGCCGGACGGGAGGAGACGCGACCGACGCTGACGCTCGCAGCGCGGTCAGCGGCCCCCGAGCGCAGCGCGGTCAGCGCCCCCGAGGATGCCGCGGTGCGCTATCTCGCCGAGCGCCTTACGGTCGTCCTTCGGCCGCTCGCGGTCGCGCAACTCCGGCGGCAGCGCCTCCGGCGGGCCGATCCGGCCGGCCGCGAACGCGCACATCACCGTCCAGAGCTCGGTGTCGACGCCGAGCCTCTCGTGCGCCGCGTCCACATCGATGCCGGCCATCCCGTGCGTGTAGATGCCCAGCGCCAGCGCTTGCAGC
>JAPOWL010000267.1:915-1178 GCA_026707615.1 Acidobacteriota bacterium
GCGAGGGACATCCACGCCGCCCCGCAATCGAACTGCGCAGTGCGCGGCTCGCGGCCGTCCGCGGTCCGGGTGTTGGCGAAGATGAAGCCCAGAAACGGCGCCTTCGCGGCCCATTCGCGGTTGCGCGGCTTCAGGATGGAATCGAACACCTCCCGGTCGGGACCGTCCGTTTCGTACAGAAAGAGCCACGGCTGGACGTTCGACGAAGATGGAGCCCAGCGCGCCGCCTCGAACATCGAGGTGATGTCGGCATCGGTCAGCGG
>JAPOWL010000267.1:1188-2177 GCA_026707615.1 Acidobacteriota bacterium
CAGCGGTCGATGAAGACAGCGTCGACGCGGGCTGCGGCCACGCGGGGATTCGTGTGTCGAGCCATTTTGGGTTGCACGGGTTGACTGTCGCCAGCAGATCGTAATCGAATCAGGGGCCAGTTCCACCCAGGGACTGCGCGGTCCACGAAAGGGAGCCCATGCAATTCGATTTCGAGAACCATCTCGGCGCGGTAGAGCGCTCCGTGTCTTCGCTCGAGCGTGACGGACAACCCGCGCGCGCAGTCACGCTGTCTCGCAGCTTCGACACGACGGTGGAGGACCTGTGGGACGCGGTGACGAGCGGCGAGCGCATTCCGCGCTGGTTCGCGCCGATCAGCGGCGATCTCGAGCTCGGCGGCCGCTACCAGTTGGAGGGCAACGCGGGCGGCACGATCACGGCGTGCGAATCGCCCTCGCAATTCGCGCTCACATGGGAGTTCGGCGGCGGCGTCAGTTGGGTGGAAGCGGGTGTCGCGGATGCAGGCGACGGCAAGGCGCAGCTCACGCTCTCGCACATCGCGCACCTGTCTGACCACTGGGATCAGTACGGGCCGGGCGCGGCCGGCGTCGGCTGGGAGATGGGCTTGCTGGGACTCGCGCTCCATATCGCGCAACCCGACGCGCCGAAGCCGGACGAATCCGCCTTTGCGGCTTCGCCGGACGGCAAGGCGTTCATCACCGGCAGCAGCGAGGGGTGGGAGCAGGCAGCCGTCGCGGCCGGCACGGATCCCGAGGCCGCGCACGCCGCCGCGACGCGGACCACCGCCTTCTACACCGGCGAGTCGTTGGAGCCCAACTGACGCGCGCCCGCACAATCACGGCAACGCGCGGGACTCATGACCGCGCCGGAGCGCAACCCTCCCGCGCTAGAATGCTCCGATTCCCGGTCTCTCGACCGATGCGTGCAGACAGCTCTCCCGAGCACCCTCCCGAGCACCCCCAATCCAGCCCGGAGTCGGGCGCCTCGCCGCGCTCGGTGCTGCGCGGCG
>JAPOWL010000502.1 GCA_026707615.1 Acidobacteriota bacterium
CGGAAGGTCTCGCTCGAGGAACGTCCGGATGAAGTCGTCCCGCCAGCGGCGGCTGGCCGCGACGGAGCGGGCCAGGTAGGACCGCGGGAACCCCCCGCGCAGCCAGAGCCGCTCGAGATCGTCGACCTCGCGCAACCCGAAGCCGTCGAGCTCGTGAAACGCGACGCGACCGGCGAGCGACTCGGAGGTCTGGCGCAGCAACTCGGGCGAGGCGCTGCCGAGCACCAGAAAGCGCGCGGGCGTGCGCGGGCGGTCCGCCAGGGTGCGCAGCAGCGGGAACACCGCGGGGAGTCGCTGGATCTCGTCGAGCACGACGAGCCCGCGGAGCGGCCGCAACTCGAGACCCGGATCGGCGAGCCGAGCCAGATCCACGGGGTCCTCGAGGTCGAACCAGGTCACCGGACCACCTCGCGCGGCCACGAGCTGGCGCGCGAGGGTGGACTTTCCGACCTGCCGGGCGCCGAGCAGCGCGACGACGGGGGACTCCCGCAGGAGCAGCGTCAACCGGCGCAGGTGATGTCGCCGCTCAAGCTCCATCTACATTGAATTATGTGTTCTTCACGCACAGAATTCAATGTGGAGTCGCGGGGCGACGCGCCCGTCACTGCGCAGGAGTCTGCGCTGCGGAACTCGCCAACGCCGCCAATCGCGCCGGCGCCGACTCCCACCGCGACCGTCACGGCGCGCCAGGAGTCTGCGCCGTAGAACGGCGCGGACTCCTGAAGGATTGGGTTGGGCGCCGAGCGGAGCCGCAGGCGACGAACGGCGGGCTAGCGCTCTGTCAGGCTCGGGAAGCCGCGACGGGTCTCCGGCGTCCAGGTGCCGGGCATCACGTAGTCGTCGCGGCTCGGCATCCGGATGCGCGGCAGGCTCTCGGCATCCATCACCGCCTCCTCCGAGATGATGTCGTTCCGGTATAGGAGGTACGCCGTCACGGCGTAGGTCTCGTCATCGCTCAGGATGCCGGGGCGGTCGTACGGCATGACGCGGCGGATGTAGTCCCAGATGCTCGGCGCGAACGGCCAGTGGCGGATCGGCCAGTAGTTGGTGCGCGTGGTGACGTCGCCGCCGACCAGGGAGATGGACGGTCCCTCCTCGCCCGTCGGGCCGTGGCAGATCGAGCAGCCCCGGCGCTCGAAGACGATCGCGCCCTCCGCCGCGTTGCCGCTTCCCGGAGGAAGGTCGGCGCCGTCCGGACCGATGATGCGGTCCCGCTCCTCGGCGGCGGTCAGCGGCCGGCCGAGACCGGACGGCGAGTGCGACTCCTGCGCCGCCGCCGGCGCGCCCGATGCGGCAAACAGGGTGGCGAGCGCCGCGGCGCACGCCACCCGCCCCCACCACGGTCGACTACTGTCCATCACGCCCCCCGCGTCACGCGTGCACGTCGACCACCACGTCGGTCGGCGCCAGCCCGTTGACGACGCTGCCGTCCGCGGCGACCTTCCACGGCTGGATCCAGTTGCAGTGGCCGAGCTGGCTCTGGATGGTCCCGTAGAGCTGCCCGCGCGTCAGGCCCCAGTACTCCGCGTACTCGGCCTCGGTCGGCTGCAACTGGCCGCGCTCGTCGAGGCAACGCGACTGCAGCACCGTCTCCTCCCCGTTCCAGCGCCAGGGGAGGGCGAAGCGGGTATGGGCCTTCGGCAGCACCGGGCCGACCAGCTCGGCCTCCTGGTAGGTGGCCCCGCCGTCGGTCGAGACCTCGACCCGGCTCACCTTGCCGCTGCCCGACCACGCCAGACCGCCGATGACCTGGGTGCCGCGGGCCGCGATCCGCTGCCCGCCCGACGGGTGGGTGATGACCGAGTTCGGGCCGAAGTCGTAGCTGTCGCGCTGCGTCTTCGGGTCCGGGGTCAGGAAGCGCGAGTGCTCCTGGAACGAAAGATACGGCTGGTCGACCACCTTGATCCGCTTCAGCCACTTCACGTTGTAGATGCCCTCGAAGCCGGGCACCACGAGGCGCAGCGGATAGCCGTGGTCGGGGCGCACCGGCTCGCCGTTCTGCCCGTAGGCGACCATCACGTCGTCGAGCGCCTTGGCGAGCGGCACGCTCTTCGTGTGCCGGCCGCCGTCGGACGCTTCCGCGATGATCCACGACGCGCCGCTGCTGACGCCGGCCTCGCGGAGGAGGACGGACAGCGGCACGCCGGTCCACTCGCTGCACCCCATGCGGCCGTGCGTCCCGGTGACGGTGGTGGCACGCGGGTTCGGCCGGTTGCCGACGCACTCGAGGAAGTAGACGCGCGAGACGAACGGCAGCCGGCGCAGCTCGTCCATCGTGAAGACGAGCGGCCGCTCGACCATCCCCTCGACCATCAGCGTGTGCTCGGCCGGATTGATGTCCGGAATGCCGTAGTAGTGCTGCGTCGTGAAGTGGAGCGAGGTCGGCGTGATGGTGCCGACCAGCTCGGCCAGCGGCGTGCGCGCGCTCGGGCGCGCCGGATTGGGCCGGATGCGCGGCGTCTCGCTGTGGCTGCGGCCCTCGACCTCCCGCGTCATGGTGACGAAGCGGGACCGCCTCCCGTACAGCACGCTCTCGAGGGAGTTGTTGTCGACAACGGTCGCCGACGAGAACTGGGCCGCCTCGGCCTCCGCCGATCCGCCCGTCACCTCCAGCGCCCGGGGCGCGGCGACGAGCCCCGCCACGGCCGCACCCTTCTGCAGAAACCTCCGCCGACTCGGGTTGGTGCGCCTCATCTGTCTTCCTCCTCCTCACTCCGCCCGCTCGGCAGTTCATGACGGCCCGAGCGAGCGGCCCCGCCGGGGCCGCAAGGCGCGCACAGCGCGCCTCGGCACCCGCGGCGCGGGGCGTCGGGGCCCCGCTAGCGGGTGCCGGGGGTTCGGGGCGAAGCCCCGTCTACTAGAAAATCGCCAGCGCGTTGAGCGGCGAGCCCGTTCCGTTCTCCACCGCGAGCGGGGCCGCGATCAGCGTGAACTCCCAGCGGTTGAGCGACGACGCCGTCTCCGCCAGCGCCTCCAGATCCTGGTTGTCGAACAGGTCGACGCCCATCGCCACGATCGTCACCAGGTGCACGGGCAGGGCGACGTCCTCGACCAGCGACGGGACGACGTCGAGGGCGGCGTCGCTCCCGGCGAAGGATACGTCGCGCGCCTTGATCCACGGCAGCGTCTGGGCGTGGAGGCCGGCCGAGTTCTCCGAGATGTTCCAGGGGCCGACCTCCGCGCGGCGGGCCCAGCGGCCCGTGCGGATGAAGATCGCATCCCCCGGCCGCACCGTCACCCCGGCCATCTCCTCGAAGGCCTCCAGGTCCTCCTGGTAGATCGGCGTCCCCGGCTCCAGGTAGGGCACGCCCTTCAGAAGCGGGATGTCGAAGAGGATGCCGCGCGTCACGATGCCGCTCTGCAGATTGTCGATCGAGGCCTTGGTGCAGCCCTCCTCGACGATCGTGTCCTGCGACACGCCGTTGTACATCTGGCCCTTGTGGAGGATGTGGCACAGCGCATCGATGTGGCTGTGCGAGTAGCCGTGGTAGCTGACGGTGTAGTTGTCGCTCACACCCCCGAAGAAGCCGGGCTCCACCGACGAGTCGGGCACGCCGAGCATGCGGTGGCCGAACGGCAGCGGCACGTCGTCCGCCTCTTCCTTGAGCACGCGGTGGGCCATCGAAACGCTGATGCCCTCCGTGGCCAGGGCCAGCGCCTCGAGACGCTTCGCCGGGGTGATCAGGTTGGCCGCCCCGAGCTCGTCGTCCGGTCCCCAGCGCCCCCAGTTCGACAGGTCCTCCATCATCTGCTCGATGTCGGCCTGCGCGAGCTCGCGCGACGGCGGCGTCACTTCCGGGGGAACGTACTCCGGAGCCGCCTCTTCCATCGCCTCGTCCGGCGCAGCCGGGGCGCAGGCCGCGACCGCCGCAACGAGGACGAACAGGCCGCCGCGCGCGAGAAGTCGCAGTGTCATCAGCTACCTCCGTGAAGCACCCCGCACAACATACCAGCCGCGAATGCGCCGCCACAAGCCGATCGGTGGCGTCGCGCCGGAACGCGCTCCGGAAGGCGGGTAGCGGCCGCCGTGAACGGGCGCAACTCCGTCGCTGGTCCGGCTGTACGCTATCGTCGATCGGCCGGAACGAGAGCATGGCCGACTGGACGCAGCCCCTGCACCCGCTCGTCGTTCACCTGCCGATCGGGTTGCTCGCGAGCGCGGCCGTCATCGACCTCGCCGGGCTCGCGACGCCCTCGCGGCGAGCCCTGCCGAACGCGGCGACCGGCCTCTACCTCGCCGGAGCGGCAACCCTGGTGGCGGCCTACGTAACGGGACGCGCCGACGCCACGGCACTGGTCGTCCCGGGACCGGCGCGCGCCCTGGTCGACGAGCACTGGACGTGGGCCTGGCGGACCACGCTCTTCTTCTGCATGCTGGCCGTGGGCCGGCTGGGCCTGCCGCTGGCTTCTCCGGCGGCCCAGCGCCGGCTCCGGCTCCCCCTGGCGGCGGCTGGCCTCCTCGGGCTCGTGCTGCTGTTCCAGACCGCGGAGCGGGGCGGCCGCCTCGTCTACGAGCACGGAGTCGGCGTGGCCGCCTCGCGTGCACCCTGAGCCCGGCCGCCCGCGGTCAGTTCAAGTGCATGCCGGGGCTCGTCACATGCGTGACCAGCAGTTGCTGGAGGGCCTCGACCTGCCCCGTCAACCGGTCGACCTTGCTGTTGACGATCAGGACGCCGATCGCGCTGACGAGCGAGACCAGAAGCGTGAGCACCTGCAGCACGGTGGACAACGTCGTGTTGCGCTCCATCTTCGAACCTGCGACCAATGCACGAGACGTACCGCCCGCGTCCGCCGACGGGCCCGCACTGCCCACACGGAGCTCTGCGGCGCAGCCCCCCAGGAGCTTGCGCCGCAGAACGCCAACGGAGTGCGCGCCGCGGCGCGAGCTCCTGGGACGGTGGGGGCTGAGGCCGACCCGGAGCCTGCGACGGGTTGGCGGCGCTAGCGGCCCTCCGCCTCCAGCTTGCGGGCGCCGGCCAGGATGCCCTCCATCGAGTAGTTCCCCTCGTGGCAGGCGTACTCGTAGACGGCGTCGCCCGCGGGCGACTTCTTGAGCGGGATCATCACCGTCCAGGGCTGCGTCCAGGTGTCCGGGTCGTCGTAGGTGACGACGTACTCGATGGTGTCGGGGTCGACGCGCGTGAACCGCTCGGTGACCCGCGAGTGGCTCGACGCGCCGTACAGGTTGGCGATGCTCGAGTAGTTGGCCGTCTCGACCACGAGGGAGTCGCCCTCCCAGCGGCCGCGCGAATCGCCGTGCCACTGGCGGATCGCCTCGTCGACAGGCGGCCGTGCGTCGAGCGGAATCACGCGGGCGTCGTGGATCAGCTCCTGCAGCACCACGACGTGGTCCGGTGTCTGCAGGATCTGGAAGTAGCTGTTGTATCCCGCCAGCAGGTTCGGGGCGCCGAACGTGATGCAGCGCTCGGTGAGGGGCAGGCTCTCGGGCCCCGCCGGGTGGGCCGGCGCCGGCGCGGCCTCCGCGAAGCGCGCCATCGCCGCGTCGGTCATCGGCGGCAGGCGGCCGTCGGGCGGATCGACGATGAGCGACGTGCGGGCGTCGAGCTCGCGCTCGACCAGCCAGAAGGAGTTGTAGTTGCCAGTGTCGGGGTCGAACTCCTGGAAGTTCGGGTCGTCGACCAGCTGCTGCACGAGCAGGTCCCCGAGGAGGTTGCCCGCCTGCTCGTTCTCGCGGAGCTCGGACGCCCGTGCCCGGAGCTCGGCCAGCTCTTCCTCGGTCAGCGCGTCCTTGCCGGCGAACGCCTCGGGACGCTCGAGCGGCGTCGCGGTGTTGTTCGACCAGATGCCCTGCAGATCGGGCTGACCGTCCGCGGTGCGGGGGGCCGTCCAGGCCGCCTCCTGGGCGGCGGCGGGCGCCGGGAGCACGAGGCCGGCAGCGAGAACGAGCAGCGGGATCATCGTGGCCGCGGCCCGTTCGGCGACCGAGCGGCGAGAAGTCGTGCGGTTCCTGCAGTTCATCGGTCCTCCCGGGCCACGCCGGCATCGACGATGGGCTCCTGTGTGTCACTATTCTCCCCGAAAACGTACCGCGCCGGATCGGCGCGCGACCGGCCGCACCTCGCCGGGCGCGACGCCCGGGAGACCATCGCGTGCGGGAGCGCCGTCCCCGCGCAGGCTCGCGGCGCACCCCGTCCGGACGCGCTCGTCCAATCGACACCAGACAGCAAGGAGTTCGCACCATGTCACGCACCAGCCTCGCCCTCGCGACGTCGCTCGCCTGCACCATTGCGCTGACGGTCGAGCCGGGCCCCGCCGCGGCCCAGGATCGTCCCCTCAGCCCGGCCGGCCACTCGGCGACGCAGGTCGCCGGCGCGACGTTCGACGCCCAGTACGGCAGCCTGCACGGGCCGTGGCTCGACGTCCACTACGGCCGCCCGATCAAGCGCGGGCGCGACCTGTTCGGTCTGCCCGACTGGGCCGAGGCGCTCAACGACGGCGCTCCCGTCTGGCGAGCCGGCGCCAACCAGACCACGCGCCTGGTCACGGAGGTCCCGCTGATCTTCGGCGGGACGCGCGTCGAGCCGGGAGAGTACACGCTGTTCATCGACCTCGCCGACGAGGGGTGGACGTTCATCGTCTCCGCCTGGCCCGCGCAGCGGAACTACGACTTCGAGAACACCGACGCCCTGTTCGGGGCCTTCGACTACACCGCCGACCGCGACGTGCTGCGGATGCCGATGGAGCTCGACACGCTGCCGTACTCCTTCGATCAGCTCTCGTGGCAATTCGTCGACATGACGCCGACGGGCGGCCGGCTGGCCCTGCTGTGGGACAAGCGGATGGCGTCGGTCTCGTTCACGGTCGCGCGATAGGCCGGGCTCCGAAGCTCCCGGCACCCCTGCCGACGCGTCGGGAGTCCCGCTGACGCGAAGCTGCGGCGCGTTCTCGTCGACGCGCCGGGAGTTCGCGACGGTGAACTCCCGGCGCCGTCGTGGCGGGACCGGCGCCGGGCCACGCTACTGCGCTGGCGCGACCCACGGCTGGCCGACCAGGTAGCGCGCGTCGGCGTCCGCCCGCGGCACGAGCTTCACCGTGCGCCCGTGCTGGTTGTCGGCCCCGAAGAGGTTGCCGTCGGAGTCGACGGCGAACGAGTGCATCTCCCGGAAGCGACCCGGGCCCTCGGTGTCGAGCTCGAACGTGTAGCTCGGGTTGCCGTTCAGGTCCAGCTTGATGAGGCGCGGCCCCGACTCGGCGAGGTCGGTCACCCAGACGTCGTATCCGCTCACGATGACGTCGAGCGGCAGGGCGAAACCCGGCCACACGGCGATCGGCGCGATGTTCGGGTGGTACCACACGGCGGCCCGCGTCGTCTCGTTGAAGACCTGGATCCGCCGGTTGTTGCGGTCGGCCACGAAGATCCGCCCGTCCGGCCCGACGGCGACCGAATGCACGACGTTGAACTCGCCGCGGCCCTCGCCGGCCTCGCCGAAGTGCGTCAGGTAGTTCCCCTCCGCGTCGAGGATGAGGACGCGCGAGTTGCCGAATCCGTCGGCGACCAGAACCCGCCCGTCCGGCGTGAACGCCACGTCCTGCGGCTGGTTGAAATGGGTCTCGTCGTCTCCGCTGACGCCCGGCTCGCCCAGCGTCATCAGCAGCTCGCTGCCGTCGTTCGAGAAGACGAAGATCGCGTGGCCCGTCTCGTGCACCACCCAGACGCGCCGCTCCGGGTCGTAGGGGCTGATCCGGATGCGGTGCGGGCCGGGCCCGTCCGTTCCCTCGAACAGGTGGTCCCACTGATCCCACTTCTCGATCAGGTTGCCGTCCCCGTCGACCACGAAGATGATGTTCTGCCAGGTGCGGCCCTCGCCGCGCAGGGCATTGATGCCGATGGAGCCGACGAAGCCCTCGAAGCCCGGGGGAACCGGATCCGGCAGGCGCGTCTCGCCGCGCTGCAGGATGAAGATCCGGTCCGGGGACTCCGGGAAGACGCCCGAGTTGCCGCCGAACGCGAAGCCCTCCGCGGCAAACGGCTTCAGCCACCCTTCGACCGCTTCGTACTGGCTCGGGCCGACCGGCCCGAAGTCCTGAAGCGAAGCCGGGGCGGCGAGCAGGCCGCCCGCCGCGACGACCGCGAGAGCAAGGACAGATGTGCGCATGGTCACCTCCGGCCGATCATCGTATATCGACCCTGCGCCGCATATCGACCCTGCGCCGCCCGCCATCCGGCTATGCTCTCTGCAGCATGACGAACCGCAGGCGCGTGCTTCTCCGCGGCGCCGTAGCGGCGGTCGGCGCCCTGGTGGCGGTGGCCGTCGCGCTCCGGCCCCTGCCCGGCGCGGCGCAACCCGCTGCCCACGATGGCGACGGCGCGTACCGCGGCTTCTTCGCGGCGCGCCTCGTCGACGGCACGCTGGAGGTCATCGAGGAACGGAACGCCACCGCCCGCTTCGTCCCGGCTTCGGTGCTGAAGATCGCCACGGCGGCCGCGGCCCTCGAGCACCTCGGCGCCGACTACCGCTGGGTGACCCGCCTGACGTCCGAGGCTCCGGTCGACGGGACGACCCTGGCGGGAGACCTCGTGATCGTGCCCGGGGCCGACCCGACCTGGGGGCGGGACGGGGCGCCGGACGCGCTGGCCGCGCTCGCTCGCCAGGTCCGCGAGCGCGGCCTGACGCGGGTCGCCGGCGACCTCGTCGTCGACGCGGGCCGGTTCCCCGGCCGCCGGCACCCGCTCGACCGCGGCATCGGCGATCTCGCCTATCGCCATGGAACGCCGGCGGCGGCCCTCGCCGTCGACGAAGCGACGATCACCGTCCGCGCGGCGCCGGGCGCCGCGCTCGGCCTCCCGGCCCGCATCGAGGCGCCCGCCGGCGTCGAGCTGATCAACCGCACGACGACCGTCGGCCGCGACCGCCACGGCGCCGGCACCCTCGACTTCCTGCCTCTCTGGGGCTCCGACACGCTGCTGGTCCGGGGGGAGTACCCCATCAGCGAGCCGACCTTCGTCGTGCCCGCCAGCGATCCGTCCCCCGCGCGGCGCGCCGCCGACCGGCTCCGGGGCGCGCTGGCCCAGGCCGGCGTGCGGGTGGAGGGAACGGTGCGGGCCGGCGACGCGCCGACCCCTGCATCCGGCTCCGCCACCGCGCTGGCGGAGCACCGCTCGCCGCCGCTCGAGAGCCTGCTGCCCGACATCCTGACCGACAGTCACAACTGGTACGCCGACATGCTGGCGCTGACGCTCGGCCTCGAGGCCGCCGGCACCGGCCGCTTCGACGACGGCGTGGGCGTCGTCTCCGATTTCGTCAACGGTCTCGCGGAGAGCGCCGCGGCGCCGGGACGGGACGAGGTCTGGCTCGTCGACGGCTCCGGCCTCTCCCCCGCCAACCTCGTAACCCCGTCGGCCATCGTGCGCCTGCTGGCCCATGCGGTCTCGCGTCCCTGGGGCGCGGTGCTGATCGACGCGCTGGCCACCCCGGGCGAAGGCACCCTGCGGTCCTGGCCGCGCCTGCCTCCGGCCGCGGCCAAGACCGGCACGTTGCGCCACACCGTGGCCCTCGCGGGATTCCTCCATCCGCGGTCCGCGACCCCGCTGCCGTTCTGCTACTTCGTCAACCACCGTCCGGGACGACCCGCCCCGGCCCGCCGGGAGATCGCCGCGTCGCTGCGGGCGTGGAGCCCGGGGGCGCCCTGATGGGGGGCGCCGGGACCGGCGCCGGTCGCGACGTCCGGCTCCCCGGGGCTGCCGCACTCCGAGCCCGCCGCACTCCGAGCCCGCGCACTCCGAGCCCGCGCAACCTTCCCGGCCGCGGATCACCGGCCGGCGGTCGTCGCGCCGGCCCTCGCCCGCCTGACGGATTCCGCCCGCCGGCTGGCGAAAGCCGGCCACAGGGCGTAGCATTCAGACATGGCCAAACGCACGATGACGGGGATGGGTGTGGTGCTGCTGGCGCTGCTGGCGGCCGGGACCGGCTCCGCGGCCGCGCAGGAGGGCGGCGTAACCGGCGTGGTGACCGACGACACCGGGGGCGTCCTGCCCGGCGTGACGGTCGAGGCATCGGGCGCACCGCTGCCGGGCGGGCCCGTTCTGGCGGTAACCGACGGGGACGGCACCTACGCCCTGACGGCCCTGCCGCCCGGGACGTACCTCGTGACGTTCACCCTGCCCGGGTTCGAGCGTCTCGAGCGCGAGCTCGCGCTCGATGCGGCGGGCACCGCCACGCTCGACGTCAGCCTGGAGCTCGGCGGCCTCTTCGAGGAGGTGACGGTGGCCGTGACCGGCACCGCCATCGAGGCGCCCGCCATCAACATGCCCCACGCGGTGGCCGTGGTCAGCCGGGAGACGCTGGAGCAGCAGGGGTCGACGCAGCTCGTCGACCTCTTCCGCAACCTGAGCGTGAGTCACGGCGTGGTCGGCGAGCGCAACAGTTGGTACAACTCCAACCAGCCGGCGACCCTCACCGAGAACGTCGCCAACGTGAACCTGCGGGGCCTCGGGGCCTCGCGGACCCTCGTGCTGATCAACGGCCGGCGCCACGTGCCGGTCCCGGCGCGGCTCATCGGCGGGCGCTTCGTCGACGTCAACACCATCCCCGCCATCGCCATCGGCCGTCTCGAGGTGCTGAAGGAGGGCGCGTCGGCGACCTACGGCTCCGACGCGGTCGGCGGCGTCGCCAACTTCGTCACCCGCAGCGACTTCCGGGGCTTCGAGCTGAACGTCTCGCACGACTACTTCGCCGACGGCGGCGACACGACCGTCGCCGGCATCTGGGGCGGGCGGATCGGCGCCTCGAGCGCCGTCTTCTCGGCGGAGCGGGTGGGCCGGCAGGAGCTGCAGATCGCGGATCGCCCGTGGGCCCTGAACCGCCTGAGCGCGTACCCGCCGGGGACCCGCGGCGGATGGTCGAGCATCGGCAACCCCGGCACGTTCGCCGTCGGGGCCCCCACGCCCTGGACGGCCGACGTCTTCGACCCCCGGTGCACCGACTTCGGCGGCCTCGACGAGGGCTGGACCTGCCGCTTCCGCTACGCGCCCTACGACAACCTGATCGACGAGCAGCAGCACACGCGCGCCTTCGGCGAGATCAACGGCCCGATCAACGAGCGCACGAACTATCACATCGAGGGCCTCTGGTCCGACGCGCAGATTCCGAACTGGTACACCACGCCGTCGTATCCGCCCTTCCCCCTGACGAGCACGACCATCATGGAGGTCGCGGCCAGCCATCCGGGCCGCCAGGCGTTCTGCGACGCCTACGCCGGCGACGCGAAGGCCGACCCGATGAACGCGTGCGCGAACGCCGATCCCTGGTACTTCAACGGCCGTCCGTTCGGGAACTCGGGACCGGGCCGCCGGCTGGCCCGCGCCTCGAGCACCCAGCGCATCGCGGCGTCGGTCGACGGGGACCTCGTGGCCAGCGGGCGTACCCACTGGGACGTCGGCCTCTCGTACTCGCGGGCCCGCGGCAACCTGAACCTGCCGGCGGTCTACACGGACCGCATCTTCCGCGCCTTCCGCGGCTTCGGCGGCCCGAACTGCGGCGTCGGCGTGGTGGCCGACCGGAACTCCCCGGCCGGCATGCGGCTCGGGGCGCGGAACGGCGCCGTGGCGGGCCAGGGCGACTGCCTGTACTACAACCCGTTCAGCAACGCCATCGCCCAGTCCGACCAGCCGGGCTCGCGGCTGTTCAATGCGGCCAACCCGGACTTCATCGCCGGCCTGGAGAACTCCGAGGCGCTGCGGCAGTGGCTGAACGAGGAGGTCGACCTGCTCAGCACGACCGGCCTGTTCGTCGCCGACGCCACGGTGAGCGGCAACCTCGTCGAGAACACGGCCGACTTCGCGGTCGGTTACCAGTACCGGCGGATGCACGCCGCGGGCGACCCGAACGACCCCGGCGACGTGACCCGCAACCCCTGCCCGGTAGCGGGCGACCTCGGCTGCTCGCCCGGCGACCGCTTCGGCCCCTACCTGTTCACCAACGTCCACCGGCCGTACTCGGCCGACCAGCAGGTGCAGCGCTTCTTCGCCGAGCTCGCCCTGAGCGTCGGCCCCCGCTTCGACACCCAGCTCGCGGCCAACTACGAGTTCTACAACGTGGCCGGCAACCACGTGAGCAGCTTCGACCCGAAGTTCGGCGGGCGCCTCCAGATCGCCGAGAACCTCCACTACTCGCTCTCGCTCCGCGGCTCGGTGCAGACGACGTTCCGGACGCCGTCCCTCGACGACCTGAACACCAGCCCGCTGACGACGCTGGAGTGGATCCCGGAGACCGGCGCCTACCAGGCCGTCGACCGCTTCGGCCGCACGGATCTCCTTCCCGAGCAGGCGTTCACCTACAACGCGGGCGCCGTGCTCTTCCTGGAAGGCGGCGTCGAGGCCACGGTCGACTACTGGCACTACGACTTCGAGAACGTGATCGGCTCGATGCCCTACGACGCCGTCACCGCCCTCTACGGGAGCGGCTCTCCGGCGGCCAGCGACGCGGTGTCGCAGTTCATCATCTGTCCGGGCGGGCGCGCGTCGGAGCTGGCCCCCGCCGACCGCTGCCCCGCCGTCAGCCTGGAGCGGGTCCAGATCGACCTCGTGAACTGGCCGGGGCTGGTCACGTCGGGCATCGACACCCACTTCGCGGCCCGCACCGACGCCGGCCCGGGGCAGCTCTCGGCCAGTTGGGACGCCACCTACACCCTGGAGTACGACACGAAGGCGCTCATGCTGGAGGGGACCGACCTCACGCTCTACGGCGAGCGTCAGGCGGCCGGGTACCTGAACTTCGCCCACCCGATCGCCGTGCCGCTCCCCCGCTGGAAGAGCCGCTGGTCGGCCTCCTACGACTGGGGCAACCAGATGCTCTCGAACTACGTGAGCTACATCTCCGCCTACGAGGACTTCGGCGCGGACATCGTGCCGAACATCGATCCGTTCCTGACCTGGGACATCAGCTTCCTGTGGCGTTTCCCGGCCAGCGGGCTCGACCTGACGCTCTACGCGCTGAACCTGACCGGCCAGATCCCGCCCTGGGTCAACGTCGAGCAGGGCTACGACGGCTTCACGCACGACCCCAAGGGCCGCCGCCTCAAGATGGCGCTGAGATACCGCTTCGGAGGCTGATCGGGGCGGAGAACGGCCGGTCCGTCGACGAGCGGGTTGCGGGTCGTCAACGCCCCGCCCACGTAGGCGGCTTCCCGTATTCTCGACCACGATTCGTCGCGAAACTCTGCCTGCAGCCCCGTACCGTCGACGCTTGCATCCCGCAAGGTGAACGGCTTCACCGCCCCTCCTTCCTCGCGAAGCGTCGACCGAATCCCGGGCTCGATGACGGCCCGGAGTGTCATGCCGTGCCGGGCTGCGTACCGCTTCGCCTCCAGCGCCAGATCGTCGGACAGCTCCACCGTCGTCTTCATGGCCGACACCTTACCGCATTCGATTCATCCTGCTCGTGTCAACACTACCGGCTGCGACGGGCGCAGATGTAATATTGTGTATTCGATCTGCCCGCACCCGGAACGACCTGATGCCGTACGTTCCGCGCACGCTGGCGGCCAGCCTCCGGCGCGCCATGCGCACGTTCCCCGCCGTGCTGGTTACCGGCCCCCGCCAGACCGGCAAGACGACCCTCCTCCGCGAGGAGTTCGGCGCGTCGCACCGCTACGTGTCGCTCGAGCGCCCGGACGTGCGCGACATCGCGCGCGAAGACCCGGTCGGCTTCCTGGCCGACGCCGGCGAGCGCGTCATCCTCGACGAGATCCAGTACTCGACGGAGCTTCTCCATTACATCAAGGACGACATCGACGCGCGCCGGCAGCCGGGCCGCTGGCTGCTTACCGGCTCGCAGGACTTTGCGCTCATGCGCGGGGTGAGCCAGACCCTGGCGGGGCGCATTGCGGTGCTGCACCTCGATCCCCTTTCCGTTGCCGAGGTCCTCGGGCGGCCCGCCACAAGCGGCCCCGGCGACCTGCTGGAGCGTCTCAGCACGAAGCCCGGCGGCGAAGCCCCGGACTTCGACCTCGCCGACTGGCTGTATCGGGGCGCCTGGCCCGAGCCCCGACTCAACGCGGACGTGGACCGCGACCTCTGGATGCAGAGCTACGTCCAGACCTACCTGGAGCGCGACCTGCGCAACATGGAGCAGGTCAGCGACCTGGAGACGTTCCGCGCGTTCTTCTCGCTGGTCTGCGCGTCGACCGGCCAGGTGCTGAACCTCGCGCGCCTCGGACGCGACGCCGGGGTGAGCGCCCCGACCGCGCGCCGGTGGCTGAACCTGCTCGTCACCAGTCGTCTGGTGGTGCCGCTGCCGCCCTACCACCGCAACTTCGGCAAGCGGATCCGGAAGAGCCCGAAGCTGCACGTCATCGATCCGGGACTCGCGAGCTGGACGCTCGGCTATCGGACCCGCGACGCGATCCTGAACGGGCCCGCCCTCGGAGCACTGACGGAATCCGCGGTGGTGGCGGAGCTGATGAAGGCGGGCCACCACGCGGGCAGCGCCCCGGGCCTGTTTCACTGGCAGAGCGCGTCGATCGAGGTCGACGTCGTGGCGGAGGTGAACGGCCGGCTGTACGGCATCGAGGTCAAGGCCACGCGGACCCCGTCTCCCCGGCATGCCGACAACCTCGCCCGCTGGTGCGATCTCACGGGCGCCCGCGGGATCCTCGCCTGCCGGACCGACCGCTCCCGCCCCCTCGGCCGCGGCATTCGCGCGGTGCCGTGGCACTTCTGCGTGGGCGAGGAGCCTCGACAGCGACAGCCCGGTCCGCCCGCGAATCCCTGAACGCACGACGCGCCGCGGACCCGTTCGCCGCGCCGGGCGCTCGACGAATCACCCGCTGATCGTTCGACAAATCACCCGCTACTCGTCCGACGAATCACCCGCTGATCGTTCGACAAATCACCCGCTGATCGTTCGACGAATCACCCGCTACTCATCCGACGAATCACCTGCTGATCGTTCGACAGATCACCCGTTGAGGGTTGCCCGTGCACCACCCGTCGGAGTACAACCGGTATCGAAATCCGGTTCCGCCGTGACCTATCTGCCGCGCATCGTCGATGCCGAGTTGGCGGATCTGCTGGAAGCCGCCGGGGCCGTTCTCGTGGAGGGGCCCAGGGCGTCCGGGAAGACGGCGACCGCCGCGCGGGCCGCGGCCAGCGAGGTGCTGCTCGACGTCGACGACAACGCCCGGCGCCTGATCGGCGCCGACCCCGCGGCCGTGCTGCTCGGCGACACGCCGCGGCTGATCGACGAATGGCAACTGGAGCCCGCCATCT
>JAPOWL010000405.1 GCA_026707615.1 Acidobacteriota bacterium
CGACGTCGACGCCCACTGCGAGAGAGCGCGCGCGGCGGGTGCCGTCGTGACGATGGAGCCGGCGACGCAGGACTACGGCGAGGGCTACTGGGCGGACCGCACCTGCGAGGTCCGGGACCTCGAGGGCCACCACTGGTGGTTCCTGCAGCGCCTGCGCGGGTAGACCGGGCTCGCGACCTGCGCGGGCCCGGCCGGCGCCGGCCGGCGCCGAGGGGACGGCGAGTTCCTGCCGGCGCTGGGGGTGTCCGCGGCGCGGTCACCGCCCGAGCTGGCGATGCCAGGCGCCGAACGCGACCTCGAAGGCACGCGGCAGGGACCCGAACGCGCCCAATGCCTCGAACCCGGCCGGCAGCCGGAATGCCGCCGCCGCCTCCGCGGGCGGCTCTCCCGCCGCGAACGACCGCCGGCCCTCGGCCTCGATCGCGTCGAGCAGCGTCCTGTAGTCGTCCAGGGCGTCGGCATCGGCGAGGGGCCCGTGCCCGGGCACCATCGTCGCGGTACGGTCGGCCAGCATCGCGTCGACGTTCCGGTCGAGGTCGATCGGCGTCGCGTGGACGTAGTTGGGCACGAGGCCGGTCCACAGCAGATCGCCGCAGAACGTGATGTCGTCGACGGTGGCGATGAGGTCGCTGGCGGTGTGGCCGGCGTACGGCGTGATGGCCACCTGTCGACCGCCGAGATCGAGCGTGGACGGGCCCTCGGCCGCGACGAGCGAAGCGGCCTCGAGCATTTCGCGCGCCTCGTTCCCGGCCTCGGGCAGGACGGTGTCGCGTGTCGACGCGGTCGCCCACACCGTGGGGCGCGCGCCGGAGGCCCCGAAGGCGCTCAGGCCGCCGCGGTGGTCGCCGTGGTGGTGGCTGATGACGACGTCGGTCGCCGGCTGCCCCGTCAGGACCCGCGCCTGCTCCGCGACCCACGCCGCGCCGTCGGTCGAGCCGAATGCGTCGAACACGAGCACCCGCTCGCGGCCGGCGACGAAGCCGCCGTTGCAGAAGGTGGCGAACGAGGTGCGGTCGTCGGGGTTCGGCGTGGATACCACGGCCCAGACGCCGTCGCCGACGGTTTCGATTCTCCCCCACACCTCGCGGGCGACGGGGGCCGCCTGCGCCCGCGCGGGCCGGCGTCGGCCAGCCAGGAGCCAGGCTGCGGCGCCGAGGAAACCACGAAGGGCATCGCGTCGTGTCATCTACCGTTCCTCCAGGAAACAAGCGTCCTCCGGGACACGCGACCCGGTCCGCGCCCGCGGATTCGCGTGGCGCCACCGATCTGCAGCGCAGCCGCGCCGTTCCACGGCGCAGATGCCTGGGCCACGACTACTCGGCCCGGAGCGTCGTCACTGCGTCGATCCGCGCCGCGCGGAGAGGGAGCCGGGGCGGCCCCGCAGGCCGCAAGGGGCCGGCCGCGCACGCCTCGAAAGGCGCGCGCGACCGGCCGTTGCCGGTGCGCCGGGCCCGGACGGCTACGGAGCCGGGAAGCGCCCGATGCGGTCGCTGCCGCCGATGCCGCCGACCCAGATCTCGTCGCCCACCTGCAGGGCGACCGTGCCGAGCAGGAACTGGGCGTTCGACGGGTAGTTGACGATCTCCTCCGCCGTCAGGCTGTCGGGATCGACCACCGCCACGCGCGACGAGACGCCGTCGCACGCGCCCTCGATGACGCACGAGAAGATGGCGTCGGGCGTTTCGCCGCGGTGCCCGGCGGCCAGGAGCGAGCCGTCCGGCGCGAAGCGCACGTTGTCGACGTTGAAGCCGACCTCGACCGAGTCGATCTGCGGCGGCGTCTGACCGCGGGAGAGCCGGATGAGCGACTGCGTGGCCCACCCGCCGATGTAGAACCAGCGTCCGTCCGGCGACGCGACGAGCCCGTTGGGACCCGGCGTCGTGCTGCCCGGAACCTCGGACCACTCGTCCCCCGGCTGCCATTCCCAGAGCTGACCCTCTTCGATGTTGAAGTTCGTCACCCCGAAGCCGCCGCCCGGCAGCGCGGCCACGGAGTTGAGGCTGACGCCTTCGGGCGCCACCACGCAGCCGACCCAGGTGAGCGTCGGGGGCGCCGCGGAGGCGTCGAGCTCGAAGACCTCGACGGACTCGCGGGCCCCGTGGCGCACGACGTACAGCGTGTGCTGGCCGCCGTCACCGGGGCGCAGGCTCAGGCCGTGGGGGCGGAACCCGGTCGTATCCGGACCCGGACAGGCACCGTAGGTGGCGGTATCGTGCCGCGGCTCGGAGGTCTCCACCGGGTAGACGCGCCCCGACGTGTGATCGCGGCTGTCGGTCACGCTGAGATAGCCGTCGTCCTCCATGCTGGAGACGACGACCCACGGCGTCTCCGGCACCCCGACCAGGTCCTCCGGGCTGATCGGCCCGCAGACGAACTCGACGTCGCCGTCCGGCTCGCACTGCGCGGCGCCGGGAGCGGCCGCGCCGAGGAGGCAGGCGGCCGCGAAGAGCGAGACGGTTGCGATTCGCACTTGCATGGTGTCCATGCCTCCTACTGCTCCGCGTCCGCGGCGCGGGCGCCCGACAGCGCGTTGATCATTCCGTAGTTGCCCTCGTGGCAGGCGTACTCGAAGACCGGCATCGCCGACGCCCGCATCGGGAGCGCCACCGTGAACGGCCGCGTGAAGGTGGCGGGATCGTCCACCGTGTACTCGTAGAGCAGCGTGTCCTCGGCCACCCGCGTGAACCGCTCGGTGAGGCGCAGGGTCGAGCCGGTGCCGAGCGCGGTCAGGGCCGACGGATCGAAGCTGGCCGTCCGGTCGCTGAAGTTGCGGCTCTCGACGACCAGGGTGTCGCCCTCCCACCGGCCGCGGGAGTCGCCCGTCCAGTGCCGGATGGCATCCGGCATGTGCGGCCGCCCGTCGAGGGGCACGATGCGCGCGTCGTGCACCATCTCGTTGAGGATGACGACGTGGTCCTCGTTCTGGAAGAGCTGCATGTTGTTGTTGTAGGCGCTCGGCATCATCGGCGGCCCGGAGTTGAAGCCGAGGATGCAGCGCTCCGCGATGCCGCGATCCTCCGGACCGTCGGCGCCGATCCCGGCCGAGCGGAGCCGCACCGGCCGCTCGCCCGGCAGGTCGACGTCGAGCGAGCCGTCGTGGCGCAGCGCGCCTTCCACCACGTCCGGCAGCCGTCCGTCCGGCGGGTCGACAATCAGCGAAGACCGCCGGTCGTCGGTGACCGTCGTTCCGAAGTCGAGCCAGAAGGCGTTGTAGGCCCCGACGCTCCCGTCCGGAGGCTGCTCGTCGGCGGCGCGCTGGAACGCGGTGGCGCCGAACTCGACCGCCGCCGCTTCCTCGTCCGTCAGCGTGGCGCGGTCCGCCAGCGCCACCGGCCGCTCGAGCGGGGTGGCGGTCCGGAAGTCCCACACGCCCTGCAGATCCGGCCGGCCGTCCGGCAGCCGGGGCGGCTCCCACTCCGCCGCGGGGCCCTGCGCGGCAGCCACGCCGGGCGCCAGGAGTCCGGCGGCGACGACCGCCGCCAACAACGACAAGCTCCTGCCATTCACGTCCACGCTCCTTGTCCAGTCCGATGTCACGTCATGCCCGATGCCACGTCGCTGCCGCTACCGGCATCACCTCCGCCTCTCCGCGGCGGGGATCGTCCGACTCGCGGTTACCGGGGGCTCGGTCCGCTCAGTACTCGTCGTAGCCTTCCGTCAACTGGATGTAGACGCCGGACGGGTCGGTCAGGAATGCGCTCTTCAACCCGCCGTCCTCCACCTCCGCGTACGGGACGTCGAATTCGATCCCCATCGCGGTCAGCCTCTCGCAGAACGCTTCGAGATCGTCCACCTCGAATCCGATGCGGTCGAGGGCCCGGCCGCGTGTGGGGGCGGGATCGTCGACCTGGCCCGCGCCGAAGCTCATGTTCATGCCCGGCACGTCGGTGGTCGTCTGGATGCGGCCCCGCGGCCGCACCTTGAGCGAGAAGACCCTCGCGTACCACTCGAGCAGCTCCTCGTAGCCCGGCGTGAAGAAGTGGATGTGGTAACCGGCCACCGGGACGTGCAGGGAGGGATCCTCCTGGAGCTCGATCCAGACCCCGTCGGGCCCCATCACGTAGGCGTTCGGCATCCCCTCCGCCCCGATGAACTCGGGGCCGACCTCCATCCCCGCCTCGCGCCAGCGGGCGACGAAGGCGGCCGTGTCGCGCACCTTGAAGCCGAAGTGGTCGAGCACCGACCCCTGCATCGGCCCGGTCGGCTCCTGCTCCGTCAGCGCGATCAGGAAGTTGGGCAGCCGGACCGCGGTCAGCGGCCCCTTCTCCACCACGACACCCCCGAAGTAGTCGACCCACAGCTTCTTGTGCACCTCGACGTCCGACACGTTCAGGTGCACGTGGCCGTAGGTGATGCCGTTGTCGTTGGGCACCGCGAGCTGCGCCGACGCGGGCGCGGCGAGCGCGCCGAGAACGATGACGAGGGTGGTCGACAGCACTCTCATGGCTACTCCTCCTCGCGGGGGCCGGGGTGACGCACGGTGCCGCGCTCGTCGCGTCGAGCTTCCTCCGCCCGCCGCCTTCCCGCCCCGCAGGACCTTCCGCGCGGCGGACCGGGCGAACGGCGCGCCGGTGCAACGGATCAGCCTATCACGCGGCAACCGGCCTGTCCGGGCCGCGGGCAGGCCCCGCGTCGCCTCACGCTATAATCGCGGGAAACGCGACGAGCTGTGGTGGTGGCCGTCCCGCCGCGGACAAGGGCAGGCCGCCGAGTCCAGCCGAAACACACCGTCAGGGCTGGACTGTCCGCCGGGCAGGGAGGGCCGGGACGGATGACGGGGCACGCCGGTCGGGCAACCGCCACACCTCGCCCGTGCATCGTCGCGCGCCCGCCGACCTTCCGTCCTTCCCGTGCCGTCGGCCCCGCCGCCGGCGTGGTGCGCCGGGCGACCGCCGGGCTTCCCGCACGCCTGCTGGTCGTCGTGCTGGCGGCCGGCTGCGCGTCCGACGCCCCGAGGCCGGGACCCGCCGCCCAGGCGGCGGCGAGCGGCGCCCCTCCCGCTTCCGATCCTGCGCCGCAGGGCGACGCGCACGACTGGTTCGCCGACCGCGCCGCGGCCGCCGGCCTCGACTTCGTGCACTTCAACGGCATGTCGGGGGAGTTCTATTTCCCCGAGATCGTTCCCGCCGGCGTCGGCCTGTTCGACTACGACAACGACGGCGACCTCGATGCCTACTTCGTGCAGGGGCAGATGATGGGCGAGGGCAAGACCCTCGGCGACGCGCTGTTCGAGCCGGTGGGGCCGTTGCCGCTCCGAGGCCGGCTCTACCGCAACGACCTCGGGGTGGAGGCGGACGGCACGCGCACGATCCGGTTCACGGACGTCACGGACGCCAGCGGAATCGACGCGCGCGGGCACGGGATGGGAGTGGCGGCGGGGGACTTCGACAACGACGGCTGGGTCGACCTCTATCTCACCTATCTCGGAACGAACCAGCTCTACCGGAACGAGGGCGACGGCACCTTCTCCGACGTGTCGGCGGCGAGCGGAACCGACGACCCGGGATGGGGCGTGTCGGCCTCGTTCGTGGACGTCGACGGCGACGGCTGGCTCGACCTTTACGTCGGCAACTACGTGTGGTACGACTTCAACGCGGAGCTGGTCTGCACGGTGCTGTCGGACCGCCGGAGCCACTGCGGCCCCGAACGCTACGAGCCGCAGAGCGACCGGCTGTACCGCAATCGGGGCGACGGCACCTTCGCCAACGTCACCGCGACGGCGTTCGTCGTGACCGAGCCGTTCGGGCCGGCCCTCGGGGTCTCGACGGCGGATTTCGACGACGACGGCTGGATGGACATCTACGTCGCCAACGACGGCCGGCCCAACCTGCTCTGGATGAACCGGGGAGACGGCACGTTCGGGGACCTGGGTCTTCTGTCGGGGTCCGCGGTGAGCGAGCAGGGCCGGCCGGAAGCCAGCATGGGGGTGGACGCGGGAGACTTCGACAACGACGGCGACGAAGACCTGATCATGACCCACATGCCGACGGAGGGGCACAACCTCTACGTCAACGACGGGTCCGGCCTGTTCCGGGACGGGAGCGCCGAGACGCAGGTGCACGGGCTCAGCCTCGGGTACACCGGCTGGGGCACGGCCTGGATCGACTACGACAACGACGGCTGGCTCGACATCCTGTTCGCCAACGGCGCGCTCGACGCCAAGCCCGGGCGGCCGGACCACCCGATGCCCTTCGAGGAGCGCAATCTCCTGCTCCGCAACACCCGGGACGGGCGCTTCGAGGACGTCACCGACCAGGCCGGCGCGGCCCTTGCGCTGGTCGAGGTGACCCGCGGGGCGGCCTTCGGCGACGTGGACAACGACGGCGACACCGACGTGCTGCTCGGCAACCTCAACGGGCGCGTCCGGCTGCTCGTCAACACCGTCGGCAACCGGTCCCACTGGCTGGGCCTGCGCGTCGTCGGTGAGCGCCGGGCGGCCACGGCGCCCGAGGCGGCGGCCCAGGGCCGCGACATGCTCGGGGCGCGGGTCGAGGTCGTGCGGGACGGGCAGCCGACGCTCCGGCGGCGCGTGCGCACCGACGGCAGCTACGCCTCCGCCAACGACCCCCGGGTGCTGGTGGGTCTCGGGGAGTCGACGGCCGCGCCGACGGTGCGGGTCCGGTGGCCGGGGGGCGGGTCCGAAGAATGGAGCGCTCTGGCGATCGACGAGTGGACCACGCTGGTGCGGGGCGAGGGGACGGCGCGATGACGGTGCGGGCCATGGCGGCGCTGGCGGTCGCGGCGGCCGTGCTGGGCGGCGCCTGCGGGAGCTCCGAGAGCCGGACCGATGCGGCGGGACGCCCGGTGCTCGCCCCCCCCGCGGGCCTCGGGCTGCAGGCCGTCCTCAGGCCCGATTTCTCCGCCATGGGAGCGTCGGTCGCGGAGCAGTTGCGCGAGCCGTTCGCCGCGTTGGAGGGCCTGGTCGACGACGGCGATGCGACGGCCGCGGAGCTCGCCGGCGCCTACGGCGAGATGGGGAGCCTGCTGCTGGCGGCGCGGGAGCTCGAGGCGGCCGAGACCTACTTTCTGAACGCCCGGACCCTGGCGCCCAGCGACTGGCGGTGGTCGCAACTGCTCGGCCACGTGTACCGCAACCACGGCCCGCTCGCGAAGGCCGTCACGTCCTACGAGCACGCGCTGGATCTGCGGCCCGACGCCCTGGCCACGCTCCTCCGGCTCGGGGACGCGTACCTGGCCCTGGGTCGGGCGCAGGACGCCGCGCCGCTCTTCGCCCGGGCGCTGGCCCTCGAGGCCGGCTCGGCGGCGGCCTGGTTCGGCGCCGGCCGGGCGGCGCTCGCGCTCGAGGACGATGCGGAGGCCGTGCGGGCGCTGGAGGAAGCACTGGCGCGCGACCCCGCCGCGAGCGCCATCCACTACCCGCTCGCGATGGCCCACCGCCGCCTGGGCAACCTGGAGCAGGCGCAGGCGCATCTCGCCCGGCAGGGCGACATCGAGCCCTGGTCCAACGACCCCTTGCTGGGGCAGATCGAGGAGCGGCTCGAGAGCGCGCTGATGCTCGACTTCCGCGGCGGCGAGGCCCTCGCGGAGGGCAACTCGGCCGCGGCCGCCGACTACTTCGACAAGGCGCTCTCGCTGTCGCCCGACAGCCCGTCTCTGCGCCACCGGTTCGCGACGTCGCTGTGGCGCATGGGCGACCAGCGGGGAGCCGAGGCCGCGTTCGAGGAGATCATCCGGACGGCCCCCGAGTACACCGAGGCCCGCTTCAACCTGGCCATGATCATGGCGGGGAGCGGCCGCACGGACGAGGCGATCGCCCAGCTCGCGGCCGCCCTCGAGCGCAAGCCGGGGTACGTCGAGGCGCGCCTCAACCTCGCCCGCATCCTGGCCCGGGAGGGGCGGTCGGGCGATGCGCGGGAGGAGTACGCCGCGCTGCTCGATATGGAGCCGCTGAACGCCGTCGCATCACTCGGATCGGCCATGAACCTCGCGCTCCTGGAGCGCTACGGGGAGGCGCGCGACCGGTTGACGGACGGGACGCGGACCTTCCCCGATCACCAGGGGTTCACGCGGGCCCTGGCCCGCCTGCTCGCCGCCGCGCCCGACGATCGGGTGCGGGACCCGCGCCGCGCGCTCGCGCTGGCGGAGGAGCTGCTCGACCGGCCCCAGCAGAGCGCGCAGGACAGCCTGGCCGTCGGCGAGACGTACGCCATGGCGCTGGCGGGGGTCGGGCAGTACGCGGCGGCCGCTGCGGTCCAGCGGGACGTGCGGGCGCAGGCCGCCAGCTTCGGCGACCTCGCGGATCGCCTCGCCGAGAACCTCAGGCTCTACGAGCGTGGGGAGCCCTCCCGGAGGCCATGGACGGCGGGTGAGATCCCGTGATCCGATTCGCGGCGCAGCGGCGGCGGCTGGCTTGCTGATTCCCCCGGCGCGACCCGCTCGACCGCATCGGCGTCCGCTCCCGACCGCGCCGTCGCCCTCTCCGCTGATGAACGACGGCGCCTTCCCCGTCCCCACTCTCCGGCCAGGAAAATCGGCGCCGGCCTTGGGAGGCCGGCGCCGCAGGTCGTACCCGGGTGAAGAATCGGCCGCTACGCTACCACTCGAGCTCCAGGCCGAGGCGGATGTAGCGGGCCTGCATGATGCGGTTGATCCGCTGCCAGTTGTCCCCGTAGGTCTCGTTGACCTGGGTCGTCGTGTTCGCGTTGAAGATGTTGAACAGGTCCAGGACCGGGGCGATCTGCGTGTCCCCGAAGTTGAACCGGCGCATCACCCGGAGGTCCACCTTCCGCTGGAACGGAAGGAACATCACCTCGTGCGGCAGGAGGTCGATCGTGATCCTCTGGCCTCCCGTGAGCTCCGCGCCGTCGCCGGTGATGTCGCCGTTCGCGTCCGGCAACTCCGACACGGTCCAGTTGGCGTCGATGTCCGGTCCGGGATACCCCTGCACGAACGCGCTCAGGATGACCCCGCCGGGCAGCGGCCACGCCCCGTGCGCCTTGTACTGCGTCTGCCACGCCCGCGGCGAGTCGCACCAGAGCGTCCGGTTGCGATCGTCGACGTCGAACGTGGTGCCCGTGGCGGTCGGGGGATCGCACTCGTTGATGAACGTCCGCTCGTGCGTGAAGCTGCCTCCGAAGAACGCCCCGTTCGGCAGCCGGCCGTCGAGCACGAACTCGAACCCGTCATAGAGCCGGTCGTTGACGTCCGACGTCCGGATCGTCCGCGACACGTCCCCGTACACGTCCTCGTTCAGGTTGTAGAGCTCGAGCGACTGGCCGCTCCACTGGCCGAGCCGGTCATCCACGGGCGCGTTGACCATGAACGGCGTCCAGTCGTTGAAGTCCCGGAGGTCGTTGTCCTCCCACCACATCTTGAAGTAGTTGCGGCGGTACCACCCGAACGTGGCCGAGATGCCCGGGAAGAGCTCGTGCTGAATCTGGGCGTTGTACTCCCAGTGGCCTTCGCGATCGTCCAGAGCCAGGTTCCGGACGTCGTTGGCCGTGCCGAAGTTGACGTTCGGCGATTCGCCGACCTCCTCGTACTGCACCCGCCCGTCCGGGCCGACGATGCCTCCGCTGCCGTCCAGGTCGTCCCAGGAGCGGAACTCCTGGGCCGCCGACCACGTGTAGGTCGACAGCGGGTTGCGCATCATCGCGAGCCGCGTCGATTCCTGGGATATGTAGTGGTGCGCCGTCCCCTTGAGCGCGGTTCGCCCGTCCCCGAACACGTCGTACGCCACGCCGAAGCGTCCCACGACGGTGTTCCAGCGCGGGCCGGGGTAGGCCGGGAGGTTGCGTTCCGGCACCCACGTGCCCGCCGGGGCGTATTGCGGTGGCACCCCCGAGCTGAAGAAGTCGCCGCGCACGCCGAGATTCAGCGTCCACTTGTCGACCGTCCACGAGTCCTGCGCGAACACGCCCGTGTCGAAGTCGATCCCGCCCGCGTAGTGCCCCGGCTGGCCGAGCCCGCGGCCGAGCGGGGTGGCCAGCACCATGACGCCGATGGGGTCGCCTTCGTTGTAGAAGTAGGAGCGCACGTCGATGCCGTTGTCCCACTGCTCGAGGCTGATGTTGCCCCAGCGGTGCTCGACGCCGGCCTTGAAGTTGTGCGAGCCGGTGACGTACGACATCGAGGTCTTGATGTAGCGGCTTCGCTCCGGCTGCCAGCCGCCGATCCAGAAGCCGCCGCCCCAGGTGCCCGTCGACACGTCGTAGGACGCGGGGCGGTTGTAGTTCCACGGGAACTGCTCGTGCCGCCACTTGTTGTACTGGACGGACGTCCCCGCCTCGATCAGCAGGCGGTTCGAGATCGACGAGGTCCACCGCACCTGCGCGTGGTAGCCGATCGGCTGGAAGGTGTGGTTCGACGACTCGATCGGCCGCGTCGAGTCCGTGCTGATGGACGGGTGCCGGCGGTTGAGCCGCTCGAACCCGAGCCGCCACTTGTGGCGATCCGTGAACTGGTTCGTGAACCGCACGAGCCCGCTTACGCCGTAGCGCCGGTAGTAGGCCTGCTCGCCGGCCTCGGCGCCGAACCAGTCGAGCGCCTCCTGGCGGCCGATGCAGTCGATGGCCTCCGGGATGCAGGGCTCGCCCGGCGCGGCGAAGTACGTGCCGGCCCGCCGCTCCTTGCGGTCGTCGGCGCGCATCGACGTGAAGAACCAGAGCCGGTCGCGGATGATCCTCCCGCCGAAGGCCGGGTTCGTGTCGTAGTCGTAGTCCAGCGAGTTGGGCTCCCCGAGCAGCTCCCGCAGCTCCTCGCCCGCGTTCTCGCTCGCCAGCGCGCGCGTCCCGTAGTAGGTGAACCAGGTGCCGGAGAAGGTGTTGCCGCCCTCCTTCGGGATCGCGTTCTGGATGATGCCGCCGCCCTGCGCCTCGGCCGGGGCGCCGCCCGCCTCGAAGGTCAGCTCGGACGTCGAGGCGTCGTTCATCTCCCAGCCCATGCGCCACTGGCCGTCGTCGACGGTGCTGTTCGCCCGCATCCCGTCGTTCATGGTCTGCGAGTCCTTCCAGGTGGAGCCGTGCACCGCCGGCCAGTACTGCCCCTCTTCCATCCCCGTGTTGCGTACGCCGGGAATGAGGAGGGCCCGCGCCTGGAAGGTCCGCGCCGCCGGCAGCACGTCCATCATCGCCCGCGTCGCCACGAACTGGCGGCGCACCTGCTGCACGTCGACCAGCGGCGACTCCCCGGTGACCGTCACCGTCTCCTCGAGCGCTCCGACCGCCATGTCGGCGTTCACCTGGATGGTCGAGTCGCCGATGATGACGACGCCCTCGCGGACGAAGGTGTTGAACCCCGGCAGCGTGAAGGTCACCGTGTAGGTGCCGGGGCGCAGGTTGATGATGGTGTAGCGGCCTGCCGCGTCGGTGAACGCGGTCACCGTGCCGCCGATGTTGACAGGGCTGTCCGCCTCGACGGTGACACCGGGCAGGATGCCCCCCGTGGTGTCCTGGACGAGGCCGGATATCGTCCCGCCCTGTGCCCCGGCGGTAGCCGGGAGGAGTAAGCCTCCGACGCCAACGATCGCGAGCCAGACGGCAAGTCGACGCATTCGTACCTCCCTGCTTCAGGAAGACCGACCTACGCTCCCGTGCCGAACGACGGCGAACGACGGCGGACGCCGAACGAGCTATGCGTTGCGAATCAGGCGCGAGTCAGACGCGGACATCACCTCCCATCGAGCGCGCCCTCGCGGGCGCGCTGGGATTCTGCACCGGCGCAGTGTGCCGCATCGCACGTTGTGCGGCGCAGACTCCTAGCGCGGCTTATGTCACATGTAGCGCTCGGCGTCAACCCATTTCCGGGGCGGCGTCGGCCGTCCCCGCCGGTTCCGAGGACCGGAGGTGGCGCCGGGACCGCGCGGACCGTCGCGCGGGCCGTCTCGCGCGAGCCCCCCCCGGGGCGACGAGACGAACCCGGCAGGCCGCGGCGCCCGTCCTCAGAGGGCTCACAGCTTCTCCACAGGCGCATTGTGGATAAGATGGGCCGCTACGTCGCCCGCGGGAGGGCGGGGAGAGGAGATCCAGATGAAGGCGAGTCAGGTGAAGAAGGGATGGCGCCGCCCGGCGTGCGCCGCCATCGTCGGCCTCGCGATGCTGGTGCTGCCGGCCGCGGCGCCGGCAGGGCAGGTACCGCCCGGGAGCCCGGAGGACGTCGGGCTCTCCTCGGAGCGGCTCGAACGGATCGGCGAGGCGATGGAGCGGCACATCGAGGCCGGCAACATCACCGGCGCGGTGACCGTCGTCGCCCGCGGGGGGCGGGTCGCGCACTTCGAGGCGCACGGGCTCATGGACCTCGATTCCGAGACGCCGATGCGCAAGGACGCGGCGTTCCGCATCATGTCGATGACCAAGCCGATCATGGCGGCGGCGGTCCTCATGATGCTGGAAGAGGGGAAGATCGGCCTCGCGGATCCGGTCTCGAAGTTCCTTCCGGAGTTCGCGGAGATGCAGGTGGTCGCCGGGACGCCGGGCGATGCCGGGTCCGGGAACGGCGGGTCGGGGGCGTCGGCGGATCCCGCGACGGTGCCCGCGCACCGCGAGATCACGATCCGCGACCTGCTGACCCACACGTCGGGCCTGGTGCAGAACGCCGACCGGACGCCGGACGACTCGCTGGCCACCTACGTCCCGAAGCTGGCGAAGGTGCCGCTGGAGTTCCAGCCGGGTACGGACTGGGCGTACAGCGGCCTTGCGGGCCCGGATGTTCTGGCGCGCATCGTCGAGATCGTCTCCGGGCAGCCGTTCGACCAGTTCCTTGGCGGCCGGATCTTCGAGCCGCTCGGGATGCGGGACACGATGTACTTCCCGTCGGACGAGCTCCGGCCCCGTGTGGTGACGCTCTACGGCATCACCGAGCAGGGCTTCGAGAAGGACCCGGATCCCGACCGCATCTCGAGCAAGGTGTACTTCTCGGGCGGGGCCGGCCTCGTCAGCACGGCGCACGACTACCTGCAGTTCGCCCAGATGCTCGCCAACGGAGGCGAGCTCAACGGCAAGCGGCTGCTCTCGCCGCGCACCGTCGAGCTGATGTCCTCGGACCACGTCGGCGACCTGTTCGACGGCAAGCTCCCGCCCCTCTTCCCGGAGCGCGGATTCGGATTCGGGCTCCAGGTGGCGATCATGGAGGACCACATCGGGGCGGGGTGGCGCCTCCCGAACGGCAGCTACGGGTGGTTGGGCGCCTACGGCACGCAGGTCTGGATCAATCCGGGGGAGGATCTCGTCACGCTGGTGATGATCCAGAACATGAATCCCGAAGTCCACCGCGACTTCGAGAACGCAGTCGTGCAGGCGCTGCTCGACTGACGGGCGGTGTTAGCTCGCTCTCCCGAGGGCGGTCCGGCGAGGAGACGCCCGCCGCGTGCCCGTCGGGCAGGCATGGCCGCTGGCACGCGGCGCGGTTCGTCGGCACGGATGGCGAGCAGTCGCCCCCCCGGGTGCCCGCCGGGGAGGTGGGCACCCCGCGTCGGGCGAGCGGCGGAAGGGTGCCCCGGTGCGGTGCGGCCGATGGTCGAACGCGCACCGGGGCCCGCGGGTCGCGGCGTACCCTACTGCTGCTGGGCCGCTTCGGCCGCCTTGCGCTCGTCGGCCCGGTGACCGCCCAGGATGCCGGGCATCGAGTAGTTGCCCTCGTGGCAGGCGTACTCGAACAGCGGGCTGTCGGTGCGCTTCATCGGCATCGACGCCGTCCAGTCGCTCGACCAGGTCTCGGGGTCGGTCACGGTGAACGTGTACTCGAGCGTGCCCTCGTCGACGCGGGTGATCCGCTCGACCAGGGTCATGTTCTCCGTGGACGTGACGCCGGACGCACCCGAGCCGAGGGGGATCCAGCCGCGCTTCGCGCTGAAGTTGGCGGTCTCGATCACCAGCGTATTGCCCTCCCAGCGCCCGCGGGAGTCTCCGGACCAGAGCCGGATGCCCGGATCGAGCGCCGGCAGGCCGTCGAGCGGCACCATGCGCGGGGTGTGGACCATCTCCGTGTAGATCACCACGAGGTCCGGCGTCTGGAAGAGCTGCATGTTCTGGTTGTAGGCGAGCGGCGTGATCGGCGGGCCGGCGTTGAAGCCGACGATGCAGCGGTCCGACGTGTTGCGGTCGGTGTAGGAGTCGGCGGGGTGCTCCTCCAGGTAGGCACGGCGGGCGTCGGCGCGTGCCGCTCCGACCTCGGAGAGCTCCGGGAACCGGCCGTTCGGCGGATCGACGATCAGCGACGTGCGCCGCGTCTCGATGGGCCGCGTGCCCCGGTCCATCCAGAAGTTGTTGTACCCGCCGACGTTGCCGCCTGCCTCGGTGCGGCGGGCCTCCGCCTCCCAGAGGTCGATGTTCCGCTGGATGGTCTCCTGCTCGGCCTGCGCGGCCTCCTCGACGGTCAGGAACGCCTTGTCGCCCAGATCCTCGGGCCGCTCCAGCGGCGTGATGGTGCGGAAGTCCCAGATGCCCTGCAGGTCGGGCGCCCCCCATGGCGTCCGGAGCGTCTGGGCCCCGGCGGTGCCGGCCGACAGTGCGATGACGGCCAGGATTGCGATCGTCGCCGCGCAAGCTCGATAGCTCATCTCATCCTCCTTGCCTCGATTGCCCGGTTCTCGCGACGGTGAGCAGCGCGTCGCGCCCTCGCAATCATGAACCCGGACCGCCGGGCGCGCAAGACGCCGCGCGCCGGCGGGCAGGCTCCGGGCGCGCTCACGGCAGCGGCAACCGCCGAAGAGGCCGGCCATCGAGCCGAAGGTACCGCTACTCGGCGGGCACTACGGCGAGAGCCGCAACCGCCCCGCGCGCAGCATGCTGCCGGCGACGACGAGCCACACGACGAACACGATCCCGGTGATCCGGTGCAGGAGCGTCGCCGCGTCGAGCCAGATGAACTGCATCCCGAGCCCGAGGAGCGTCGTCACGGCGGCCACCCTGCGGAGATGGCTCCCGGCCGTCCACTGGCGCCAACCCGCGACGATCAGGGCGGCCCCCGCCAACGCAAAGCCAACGGCGCCGCTGAGTTGGCGGAGCGCAGCCGTCGCCGCAAGTTGGCGGGCCGCGTCACCCGCGGGCGCGGCCGCAGCCAGACCGTCGGGCGCGATGGCGGCCAGCACGACGGCCGCGGCGCCGGAGTACGCGGTGAGCAGTCCCGACGCGGCGAAGAGGATGGCAACGACGGGCGCCGGTCGAGGTCCGCGTCCCGCGCCGTTTCGAGCCTGGCACAGGAACCACGCGACCGCAGCCGCGTGCCCGCCGAT
>JAPOWL010000142.1 GCA_026707615.1 Acidobacteriota bacterium
AGAGCCAGGGCATCTTCGACTTCGGGCGGGTGGCCGGCTTCGGCGGCTTCGGCGGATCCGCACGCGGAATCCTCAACGCGCCGCCGGGCGTATTCGCAGCCGGCGACGCGCCGACCCTCTTCTTCAGCCGGCGCATCGGCCTGGACGAGGGGCGGACGGTGCCGATCGTGGGCGGTGGACGCCTGACCGGCAAGGTGGGCGATTTCAGCGTCGGCGCCATCAACATCCAGACCGGGGACGCGCCAGCCGCCAACGCGCTGGCGACCAACTTCAGCGTGCTGCGCGTCAAGCGCGACATTCTCCGCCGGAGCCGCGTCGGCGCCATCTTCACCAACCGCTCGGTGTCGCTCAGAGGCGACGGCGCGAACCAGGCGTACGGACTCGACGGGTCGTTCTCGTTCTACGACAACGTGAACATGTACGGCTACTACGCGCGGACGGAAACGCCGGGCCTGGAGGGAAGGAACGAGAGCTACCAGGCGGCGTTCTCCTACGAGGGCGACCTCTACGGACTGCTCGTCGATCACCTGCAGGTCGGCCGGAACTTCAACCCGGAGATCGGCTTCATGCGCCGCGAGGACTTCCGGCGCAGCTACGTCTACGCGCAGTTCAGCCCGAGGCCGGAAGGCATCGAGGCCGTGCGGCAGTTCACCTGGGGAGGTAGCGTCGACTACATCGAGAACGGCGCCGGGCAGCTCGAGACCCGCATTCTGTCGGTCCGCTTTCAGACCAGCTTCGAGAACAGCGACAGCCTGAGCGCCGACGTCCAGCAGGACTACGAGTTCATCCCCCGGCCCTTCGCGATCATCGACGGCGTGACCATCCCCGTCGGCGGGTACGAGTTCACGGACTTCCAGGTGTCCTATCGCATGGGTCCGCACCGACGCGTGGCCGGCGGCCTCTCGTTCCAGCGTGGCGAGTTCTTCGCCGGCGACATCACCGCGGTGGGCTACTCGCGGGGCCTCATCGAGGTCTCGCGGCAGTTCGCGGTGGAGCCGAGCATCTCGTGGAATCGGATCACGCTGCCGCAGGGGAACTTCACGGCCCGGGTGGCCACCACGCGGCTCACCTACGGATTCACGCCCCGCATGTTCGCCAGCGCGCTGCTGCAGTACAACTCGACCAACAACGTGCTCAGCACCAACGTGCGCCTGCGCTGGGAGTACCAGCCCGGGAGCGAGCTCTTCGTCGTCTACAACGACCAGCGCGACACCTTCATGAACCTCAGGAACCGCGGTGGCTTCCCCATGCTGGAGAACCGCGCGTTCGTGGTGAAGCTCACACGGCAGTTCCGCTTCTGAGCGGTCTCCGGGACGCGATCCGGCCCGAGGTCGAGCCCGACCATGCGTCGTTCGCCTCGGGCACGCTGTCCGGCCGACCATGCCGGCGGCGGCTGCGCTATGATCTCGCGCTGCCGAGTGACCACGAGGTGCTCGCAAGGAGCGAGGAGTGACGATCATGAATGACATCACGCGACGGACGTTCTTCGGCCGGGCGGCGGCGGGGACCCTCGGGGCGGCGGCGGCAACGGCCGGTCTGCCCGCTTCGAGGCGCGCCCGCGCCCAGAACCAGCGCCCGGCGGCGCCGAGCGGGCCGCGCGCCGACTGGCTGGCGTTGACCGACGAGGCGGTGCTGGAGCCGGAGCTGCCCATCATCGACCCGCACCACCACCTGTGGGATCGCCCCGGCAACCGCTACCTGCTGGAGGAGCTGCTCGAGGACACGAACACGCACAACGTCCGGCAGACCGTCTTCGTCGAGTGCAGCGCGATGTATCGGGCGGACGGTCCGGAGGAGCTCCGGATCGTGGGCGAGACGGAGTTCGTGCAGGGCGTCGCCGCCCGGAGCGCGAGCGGCCTGTACGGTGAGACCCGGGTGGCGACCGGCATCGTGGGTTCGGCGGACCTGCTCCTCGGTGACCGCGTGGCGCCGGTGCTCGAGGCGCAGATCGCGGCCAGCCCGCAGCGCTTCCGCGGCGTACGCCATCGGGCCGCCTGGGCGGAGCCGCCCGTCGTGGCGCGGCGCCCGACCGGGCCCGAGCACCTGCTCCTCGACCCCGAGTTCCGTCGCGGCTACGCGCACCTGCGCCCTTACGGGCTCACGTTCGAGGGCTGGCTCTATCACACCCACATCGCCGACCTGGCCGACCTCGCGGACGCGTTCCCCGACAC
>JAPOWL010000247.1 GCA_026707615.1 Acidobacteriota bacterium
GATCACGCCTTCCGCCAGCACGTCGCAGCGGAGAATGCCGCCGAAGATGTTGATGAGGACCGCCTTCACCCGAGGGTCGGAGAGCAGCATGCGGAACGCCTGGCGGATCTGCCCCGCGTTCGCGCCGCCGCCGACGTCCAGGAAGTTGGCCGGCTCCCCTCCGGCGAGCTTGATGATGTCCATCGTCGCCATGGCGAGCCCCGCCCCGTTCACCATGCAGCCGATGGTGCCGTCCAGACGGATGTAGCTCAGGCCGTGGCGGGAGGCCTCGACCTCGAGGGAGTCCTCCTCCGCGGGGTCGCGCAACTCCGCATGGCCCGGATGCCGGTAGTGCGCGTTGTCGTCGAGCGTCACCTTCGCGTCCAGGGCCAGCACCGAGCCGTCCGCGGTCACGACGAGCGGATTGATCTCGACCAGCGACGCGTCGAGGTCGCGAAACGCCCGCGCGCCGGCCACCATGACGGCCGCCGCCCCGAGCGCCGCCCGTCCCGTCAGGCCGAGGCGGAAGGCGAGCCGCCGCGCCCGGAACGCCGGCAGTCCGCTTCCCGACGCCGTCTCGCGGTGGATGCGCTCGGGTGTCGCGGCCGCGACTTCCTCGATCTCCATCCCGCCGGCCGAGCTGGCGATGAGGGCCAGCCGCCGTGCCTCTCGATCGACGAGCAGCCCGAGATAGAGCTCCGAGGCGATGTCGAGCGCCTCCTCGATCAGCAGGCGCCCCACCGTGCGACCCGCCGGGCCCGTCTGCGGCGTGACGAGCGTGCTCCCGAGCATCGTGTCCGCCGCCTGCGCCGCCTCGTCCGGGCCGGCGACGACCCGCACGCCCCCGCCCTTGCCGCGGCCGCCGGCGTGTATCTGCGCCTTGACGACCACCCGGCCGCCGAGGCGCTCGGCCGCCGCGCGCGCCTCGTCCGGCGTGAACGCCACCTCGCCGCGCGGCACCGGCACACCGAACGGCGCCAGCAGGGCCTTGGCCTGGTACTCGTGGATCTTCACGATCGAGGCCCGCTCGAAGAGTGGACGGAGTCCGACCTACACACCGATGGTCGTCACCAGCTCACGCACCGCATCGGCGGACTTCCGGAGGGCGGCCGCCTCGTCCGGCGCCAGCGTGATCTCGACGATCTGCTCCACCCCGCGGGCTCCCAGCTTGACGGGAACGCCGACGAAGAGGTCGCGTATGCCGTACTCGCCCTGCAGGAAGACGGAGCACGGGAGGATCTTCTTCTTGTCCTTCAGGATGGCCTCGACCATCTCGACCACGGAGGAGCCGGGCGCGTAGTAGGCGCTGCCGGTCCCGAGCAGCTTCACGATCTCCGCGCCGCCCTGGGCCGTCCGCTGCACGATCGCCTCCACGGCCGCCGCGTCGAGGAGCTCCGTGATGGGAATGCCGGCGACGGTCGAATAGCGCGGCAGGGGCACCATCGTGTCGCCGTGGCCGCCGAGCACGAAGGCATGCGTGTTCTCCACCGAGACGTCGAGCGCTTCGGCGATGAACGTGCGCATCCGCGACGAGTCGAGCACGCCCGCCATGCCGATCACGCGCTCCCGCGGCAACCCGCTCGCGCGGTAGACGACCTGCGCCATCGCATCGAGGGGATTGGTCACCGGGATGATGATGCAGTCGGGCGAGTGCTCCATCACCTGCTCGGTCACCCCCCGGGTGATCTCGTAGTTCTTCCGCAGCAGGTCGTCCCGGCTCATCCCCGGCTTGCGCGCCAGGCCCGCGGTGATGACCACGACGTCGGAGCCCGCCGTATCGGCGTAGTCGTTCGTGCCCAGCACCCGGGCGTCGGACCCCTCGACGGGGCACGCCTCCAGAATGTCCAGCCCCTTGCCCTGGGGCACGCCTTCCAGGATGTCGAGGACGACGACGTCGGCAAGCTCCTTGTCGGCGATGCTGCGGGCCGCGGTCGCGCCGACGTTCCCGGACCCGATCACCGTGACTTTCCGGTTCATGACCCTCTCTCCGCCTACAGATTCGCGATGACCGCGTCGGCGTACTCCGACGTCTTCAGCCTGGTCGCACCCTCCATCAGCCGGTGGAGGTCGTAAGTGACCGTCTTCTGCTGAATCGTGCGCTCGATCGCATCCTCGATGCGCGTCGCCACCTCGCCCCAGCCCATGTAGCGGAACATCATCGCCCCCGACAACATGACGGAGCTGGGGTTGA
>JAPOWL010000523.1 GCA_026707615.1 Acidobacteriota bacterium
ACCTCCCGCTCGGAGAAGAAGGCGTGGCGCTGCGCCGCCGACTGGTCCGACTCGCGCAGCCGGTTGAAGACCACGCGCTCGTGCTTGAGCGCCTCGGGGTAGGGGAGCGTGAACGCCTTCTCCACGCACTCCACGCAGGCGTAGGGCGCGTCGAAGCCCCGGGCCCGCTTGGCCATCCCCTTGCGGAAGCGCTCGAAGAGCTCGGGCCGGGCGCGCGCCGCTTCGAGGTGCTCCTCGATCTGCGACGCGCGCCGCAGGGGGGCGCCGTCGGCGGCGAGCTGCCGGGCGCGGGCGATGGCCGTCGCCTCGAGGTCGCCGTCGACGCGCTCGTCGACGAAGCCGAGCTCCACGGCCTTGTCGACCGGGTGCAGCTTGCCTCCGACGATGACGTCGAGCGCCGCCTCGAAGCCGATCAGGCGCGGCATCCGCTGCGTGCCGCCGGCGCCGGGGAGGATGCCGAGCGTCACCTCGGGGAGGCCCAGCTTCGTTCCGGGTGCGGCCAGTCGCACGTGGCAGGCCAGGGCGACTTCCATCCCGCCTCCCGCCGCGACGCCGTGGATGGCCGCGACCACGGGCTTGGGCGACGCCTCGATCTTGTCGAGCACCGCCGGGAGCAGCGTGGCGCCGGGCGGCGGGGGAGCGCTGAACTCCCGGATGTCGGCGCCGCCGCAGAACATCCGGCCGGCGCCGGCGATGACGATCGCGGCGACGGAATCGTCGTCCAGCGCTTCCGTCACGCTCGCGTCCAGGGCCGCGCGCATCGCGAAGCTCAAGCCGTTGACCGGCGGGTTCGTCATTCGGAGCAGGGCCACGTCGCCGTGGCGTTCGATCGGGATGGAGCCGGCCATGCGTTCCTTTCTCCGCCGGGGGCGTCGTATCCGGCGCGACGGGGGCGATTATAGACGCGGGCCGGGCATGAGTCGGCCGCGCCCGCGCGACCCTGCCGCGGAGGCTTGCTACACGCCGGCGCGGTCGACGGGCCTCTCGCCGGCCAGCATGGCGTAGAAGCCGTCGCCGTCGTCGTCGGTAGCGTTGCTCGTCAGGAGCGAGATCGCCGGGATGGCGACAAGCGGCACCAGCGTTGTGATGTAGGACGGGTCGAGGCCTTCGCCATTGACCGTCAAGCTGTTGACGACCAGCCGGTAGAGGGCGGAAGCGCCCTCCGGCGCCGAGAGCTCCGCCGCGACGGCCAGCTTGATGAGCGCGAACCAGACCATGCCCGCGCCGTAGCCGATGGCCATGCCCCAGTAGGCGCCCCGCTCGGTGGTGCGGCGCCAGTAGATGAGGTAGCCGACGGCGATGGCGGGCGGCACCACCATCGCGAAGCCGAACAGGAGCAGGTCGAGGATGGAGATGTCGGTCTGCGTGGCGACGACCCAGGCGGCCAGCGCGGCCAGGACGGCGTAGACGATGGTCGTCACGCGGTAGGCGCGCAGGCGCCGGTCGGAGTCGTAGCTGCGCGTGAACGGCAGCCAGTCGCGCACGAACATCGTGGCGCTCGAGAGCAGGATCGGGCCGCCCGACGAGATGACGGCCGCGAGCACCGCGGCCAGCGCCACCCCGCCCACGACCGGGCTGATCTCCGAGGCCAGCGTCGTCAGGTTCCGGTAGCCGCTGAGCCCCGTGTCGATCCCGTAGCGCGCCGTCGTCAGGATGGCGATCAGGCCGGCCAGCATCGGCATCAGCGCCGCGATGGCGCCGGCGGCCAGGAAGGCGGGCGCGATGTGCCGCTCGTTCCGCGCCGCCGCCGCGTAGTTGGTGTAGACCGAGGCGGCGGGCGTGTGGATCGCGGCCGAGAAGATCATCGCGAAGACGGGGAGCCACCCCGCGCCGACGAAGCCCCACCAGACCGCGTCGCTCTGCGCGGCCGCCGCCAGGTGTCCGCCGACGGCCGCCGTCACCGCATCCCAGCCCCCGAGCTGCGCGATGCCCATCAGCCCCACCGAGAGCAGCCCGACCAGCACCACGGCGCAGTGGATCAGGTTCGTGACGGCGGTGCCCCAGAGCCCGCCCAGCGAGACGTAGGTGGCGAAGATGGCGGCCGCGATGAGCACGCCGGCCAGCATCGGGAGCGGCGTCAACGTGCTGACGATTACGCCGATGACGTACGCCTCGATCAGGTTGACGATGACGTACTCCGTCTGCACGCAGAGGCTGGTCATC
>JAPOWL010000519.1 GCA_026707615.1 Acidobacteriota bacterium
CTGCTACCACGCGGACGGGGACATCGGGATCGCCTTCGACGAGACGTCGAGCGAGGACGACGTGGAGGCGCTGGCCGGCGTGTTCGCGGAAGCCGCGGGCGGCGAAGGCCCGCCGGCGCAGGACGGGGGCCGGCCTCCGGGCGGCCTCCCGGAGCCCCTGCGGCGCACGACGCCCTTCCTGACCCACCCGGTCTTCCACCGCCACCGGTCCGAGCTGCAGATGATGCGCTACCTGCGGCGGCTGGAACGGAAGGACATCGGGCTCGACCGGTCGATGATCCCGCTCGGGTCGTGCACGATGAAGCTCAACGCCGCCGCCGAGCTGCGACCCGTGACCTGGCCCGAGTTCGGCCGCCTGCACCCCTTCGTCCCGGCCGGGCAGGCCGCCGGCTACCGGCAGCTGATCGACGAGCTCGAACGCGCCCTGTGCGCGATCACCGGCTTCGACGCCGTCTCGCTGCAGCCCAACTCGGGCGCCCAGGGCGAGCTGGCCGGCCTGCTCGTGATCCGCGCCTACCACCGGGACCGCGGCGAGACGGGGCGCGACGTGGTGCTGATACCCGCCTCGGCCCACGGCACCAATCCGGCGAGCGCCGTCATGGCCGGCATGCGCGTCGTCGTCGTCCGGTGCGCGGAGAACGGCGACGTCGACGTCGCGGACCTGCGCGCCCGGGCGCGCGAGCACGGCGAGCGCCTGAGCGCGCTGATGGTCACCTACCCGTCGACGCACGGCGTGTACGAGGACGCCATCACCGACATCTGCGCGGTGGTCCACGAGCACGGCGGCCAGGTGTACATGGACGGCGCCAACATGAACGCGCAGGTCGGGCTGACGAGCCCCGCGCGGATCGGCGCCGACGTCTGCCACCTCAACCTGCACAAGACGTTCGCCATCCCCCACGGCGGCGGCGGCCCGGGGATGGGCCCGATCGCCGTCGCGGCGCACCTCGCGCCGTACCTCCCGGGCCACCCGCGGGCGGCGGCGCCCGGCGGGCGGGCGATCGCCCCGGTTGCGGCGGCACCGTGGGGCAGCGCCAGCATCCTGCTGATCGCGCACGCCTACATCCGGCTGCTGGGGGGCGGGGGCGTACGGGCGGCGACGGAGATCGCCATCCTCAACGCCAACTACGTGAAGGCGCGCCTCGAGGGCCGCTACGACGTGCTCTACACCCGCGCCAACGGCCGGGTGGCGCACGAGCTGATCTTCGACCTGCGCCCGCTGCGCGCCGCGACCGGCATCACGGAGGAGGACGTCGCCAAGCGCCTCCTCGACTTCGGGTTCCACGCCCCGACGGTGTCGTTCCCGGTCCCGGGCACCCTGATGGTCGAGCCGACGGAGAGCGAGCCGCTCGACGAGCTCGACCGCTTCTGCGATGCGATGCTGCAGATCCGGGAGGAGATCCAGGCGGTGGCCGACGGCCGCGCCGACCCGCACGACAACGTGCTGAAGGGGGCCCCGCACACCGCCCGCGAGGTCACGGCCGACGAGTGGCGGCACCCCTACAGCCGGCGCGCGGCCGCCTTCCCGCTCCCGTTCGTCGGCGACGACAAGTTCTGGCCCCCCGTCGGGCGCATCGACAACGCCCACGGCGACCGCAACCTGGTGTGCGCCTGCCCGCCGGTCGCGGAGTACGCGGACGACTGAGCGGTGCGCTGCGGGGTGCCCCGCGGCTCAGGCGCCGGCCCGGTCGGAGCGGTCGCGCAGAACCGCAACGTCGCGGGCGACGGCGTGAGGAGTCGCGCCGAACTCGGCAAGCCGACCCGTTCGCGACTGCCCGCGACCTCCCCACCGCCCAGTACGCCTGTACGGCCGGGTAGCGCCTACCCATCAGCGGCGCAATCTCCCAAGTCGCGCGGCCAACGTCGTAGCTGATCAGGAGCTTGGCGTCCGCTGCAGCCGCTCGCGGGAGGCCGGGCGGGGGTATCGCAGGCAGCGCCAGCAGCGTACAGGCGCTGTTTCCCGAGCACCCGACAGGCCCCTACTTGTTGTCGTCGCCGCGCTTGAGCGCCAGCCGCGGCGCCGCCGCAACTCCGCGCCCCAATCTGATCGTGGTCATTCCGCACCGCCCGTCGTACCCCCGGTCGCGCGACGCTTCGATATCGCGGTCGGCCACTGCCCCTGGACGCGCACAACATCTTGCGGTCCACGGAACTCAGGATGTT
>JAPOWL010000231.1 GCA_026707615.1 Acidobacteriota bacterium
AACTTCTACTTCCACTGCGGCATGCCGTTCACGGGCTTCCCGAGCATGGGGGCCTGGGTCACCTACGGCCTCGGGACGGAGAACCGGAACCTGCCCGGCTTCGTCGTCCTCGGGAGCGGCGGCATTCCGCTGGGCGGCATCAACGTCTTCGGCAACGGCTTCCTGCCCGCGGTCCACCAGGGCTCGCTCCTCTACCCGGAGCACGCCGAGCCGCTCCACAACGTCCGTCCGAGCGAGACCGACGCCGAGCAGCGCGCCCGGCTCGCCTTCATCGGTGACCTCGACCGGGGGTTCCTGCGCCGCACCGACCGCGAGGCGCGCGTCGAGGCCGCCATCGACAACTACGAGACCGCCTACCGGATGCAGACCGCGGTGCCGGAGCTGACGGATCTCCGCGGCGAGACGGAGGCCACGAAGCGGCTCTACGGACTCGACTCGCCCAACGCCTCGACCGCCGCCTACGGCCGGCAGTGCCTCGTGGCGCGCCGGCTCGTCGAGCGCGGCGTCCGCTTCGTCGAGCTCACGATGGTCGGCACCGACGGCATGGGGCAGGCCGCGAACCCGTGGGACCAGCACACGAAGCTCGAGGAGGGCCACGCCGCCAACGCGCTGACCGTCGACCAGCCGGTGGCCGGCCTCGTCAAGGACCTGCGCTCGCGCGGCCTCCTCGACGAGACGCTCGTCATCTTCTCCGGCGAGTTCGGCCGCACGCCGTTCGTGCAGGGGACCAACGGCCGCGACCACAACCCCTACGGCTTCAGCCTGTGGCTGGCCGGCGGCGGCCTCAAGAAGGGCTTCATCCACGGCCGCACCGACGAGTACGGCTACCGTGTGGTCGAGAACGCACACACCGTGCGCGACCTCCACGCCACCGTGCTGCTCCTGCTGGGCCTCGACCACCAGGCCCTCACCTACCGCTTCGGCGGCCGCGATTTCCGCCTGACCGACGTCGACGGCCACCCGATCCGGGGCATCCTGGCGTGAGGGGTTCTGGAACGGTGTCCTTTGGCTGTGGCTCCGGGCTCCGCGCAGGGGCGCGGGTCGCGTATCACTGGCGACCGATGATCGAGCGGATGGACTACGGGCCTAGCGCGCCGATCGGGATGACGCCCACTTCCCCGGGGGTCACGCTGCCGTAGCCGCTCGGGACGATCACGGCCAAGGCGGACGGCGGGCCGTGGTCGCTCTGCTCCAGGCGCCGGGCCAGCCGGCGCAGGCTCCGGGCGCCGTCGTGCACCCAGCGTTCGCCCAGCTTGATCTCGAACGCCGCCCAGCGGCCGTCCGCGGCCTCCACGACGGCGTCCACCTCCAGGCCGTCCTTCTCGCGGTAGTGGAACACCTGCGCGTCGGCGGCCTGGGCGTAGACGCGCAGATCGCGGATGACCAGCGACTCGAAGAGCAGGCCGAGGAACTCGAGGTCCGCGGTCAGGCGGGCGGGCGTGGCTCGCAAGGCGGCGACCGCCAGCGACGGGTCGACGAAGTGCCGGACGGGCATCTGCCGGAGCGCGGTTCGCGACCGCAGGTGCGGCGACCAGGCCGGCTGGTTCTCCACTACCATGAGCCGGTCGAGCGCGTCGAGGTACTCGGCGACGGTGTCGGTCTTGAGGGCGCTCCCTTCCTCACCCACGTCGGCGGCCAGCCTCGACAGGGTGACGGGGGTGGCGACGTTGCGCGCCAGCGAGCGCAGCAGGCGGCCCACCTTGACGGGGTCGCGCGTCTTGCCGCCGGCCCGCGACACGTCGGTACGGCGGACGTCGTCGAGGTAACCGCGGTTCACGCGCAGGATCCCCGGGAGCGTCCTGCCCACGTGACCCGGCCAGCCGCCGGCGCTGACGAGCTCCGCGACGGCGGCGACCGACAGCTCGGTTTGCGGGGCCCGCTGCTCCGCGCCTTCCAGTAGCCGCCGCAGGGAGACCTGCCCGCTGGAGCGCCCGCTCTCGTACAGCGACAGCGGGCGCATGCGCAGCCGCACGAAGCGGCCGGCGCCGGTGTGCCGGGCTGCATCGTCGGCAGGAACGGCGGAGCCGGTGAGGATGAACTGGCCGGGAGCGCCGCGCCGATCGATCTCGCGGCGGACGTGGTTCCAGATGGCGGGCTCCAGTTGCCATTCGTCGATCAGCCGCGGCGTGTCGCCGAGCATCACGGCCGCGGGGTCGGCGCC
>JAPOWL010000270.1 GCA_026707615.1 Acidobacteriota bacterium
CGGCCCCCAGCTCGCCGGGCGGCCGCACGAGGGTGAGCGCGAGCAGGTCGCTGGCCACGATGGCCAGCGCGCCCGCCTCGTGCGCGCGTTCCGCGGCCGCCCCGACGTCCCGCACGGCGCCGTGCGCATCCGGGGACTGGACGAGCACGCCGAACGTCTCCCCGCCGGCCTCGTCGATCGCCCGGTCGAGCGCGTCGGGCTCGGCCACCACGACCTCGATGCCGAGCGGCTCGGCCCGGCCGCGCACGACGGCGACGGTCTGGGGGAAGCAGCCCGCGGCGACGACGAAGCGGTTCGCCGAGCCCGGCCGGCGGGCGCGAATCCGATGGGCGAGGGTCATCGCCTCGGCCGCCGCGGTGGCCTCGTCGAGCAGGGACGCGTTCGCGACCTCCATCGCGGTCAGGTCCTCGACCACGGTCTGGAAGGTCAGCAGCCCCTCGAGGCGCCCCTGCGCGGCCTCGGCCTGGTACGGGGTGTAGGGCGTGTACCAGCCGGGGTTCTCGAGCACGTTCCGCAGGATCACGCTCGGCGTGACGCAGTCGTGGTAGCCCTGTCCGATGAACGAGCGCCACCGCTCGTTCCGGGCCCCGATCGCCCGCAGCCGATCGAGGTACCGCGCCTCCGGCTCCGGGTCGGGCAGGTCGAGCGGTTCCGCCAGGCGGATGCCGGCCGGCACCGCCTGGTCGATGAGCGCGCCCAGGGAGGGGGCGCCCACGACGTCGAGCATGCGGTCGACATCCGCCGGCCGCGGACCGACGTGCCGCTGCTCGAAGAGGTCCGCGGCGGCCTCGCTCATGCGGCGGCGCCCGCTGGGAGGGCCCTACGCAACGTGGGCCCCGTAGCCGCCGGCGTCGAGCAGGGCGTCGAGCTCGCCGGGGTCGCTCAGCTTGACGACGATCAGCCAGGTCCCGTGGGGATCGCCGTTGATCGACTCGGGACGGTCGGCCAGCGCCTCGTTGACCTGCACGACCTCGCCGCTGACGGGGCAGTAGAGGTCGGAGACGGCCTTGACGGATTCGACCGCCCCGAACTGCTCTCCCTGCGCGAAAGTGCGGCCGACGGCGGGGAGCTCGACGTAGACGACGTCGCCGAGCTGCTCCTGCGCGTAGTCGGTGATGCCCACGTGCCCCTGCCCGTCCGCGACGCGGATCCACTCGTGGTCTTTCGTGTACTTCAGATCCGCCGGGTACATCGGCTCAGCTCCTCGCCCGCCGGTAGAAGGGCATGCGGACGATGCGCGCCTGCGCCCGCCGGCCGCGTATCTCGACGGCAATCCCCGTGTCCACGGCGCTCGTCGCGGCCCGGACGTAGGCCATGCCGATGGCCTTGCCGAGCGACGGCGCCCACGTCCCGCTCGTGACCCGGCCGACGCGCTCGCCGTCGGCGTAGACGTCGTACCCTGCGCGGGCGATGCCCGGGTCGAGCATCTCGAAGCCGACGAGGCGCCGCTCGATACCCGCCGCGCGCTGGGCGGCGAGGGCCTCCCGGCCCGTGAACTCGCCCTTGTCCCACGCGACGATCCACCCGAGCCCCGCCTCGAGGAGCGTCGTCGTCTCGTCCATGTCCTGGCCGTGCAGGCGCATCGACGCCTCGAGGCGCAGCGTGTCCCGGGCGCCGAGGCCCGCCGGCCGCAACCCGGCGGGCGCGCCGGCCTGGAGCAGCGCCGTCCAGACGGCCTCGGCGGCCTGCGGCGCGACGAACAGCTCGAAGCCGTCCTCGCCGGTGTAGCCGGTGCGGGAGATCGTGGCGCGCACGCCGGCCACCTCACCGCTCGCGAAGGTGTAGTAGCGGAGCGCCTCGAGCTCGACCGCGGTCAGCGCCTGCAGGATCTCCTGCGAACGCGGTCCCTGGAGGGCCAGCAGCGCGTAGCGCCGGCTCGTATCGACGACCACCGCGTCGCCCGCCCCCTCGAGCGCGGACGTGATCCAGTCCCGGGCCTTGCGCGTGTTCGCCGCGTTGACCACGAGCAGGAAGTGCTCCGGGGCCAGGCGGTAGACCAGCAGGTCGTCGATCGGTGTGCCGGCCGGCGTCGTCAGGGCCGAGTACTGTGCCTGACCGACGTCGAGCCGGGCCGCGTCGTTGCTCGTGATGCGCTGCACCGCGGCCAGCGCGTCGCCGCCCGCGATCTCGATCTCGCCCATGTGGCTGACGTCGAAGAGACCGGCGGCGGTGCGCACGGCGCGATGCTCGTCGCCGACGCCGGTGTACTGCACCGGCATCTCCCAGCCGCCGAACGTCGTCATCCGGGCGCCGAGGGCGCGGTGCCGGGCGTTGAGCGGGGTTGTCCTGGGGGCGGCGGACGGAGCTTGCGTCATGGCGGCGGGGCGTGCTGCAACCGTACTATGCGCCTGCCGGGGGGTCAAGGCGCCGGCGCGGCCGCGGAGTCCGGGGCGACTCGCGCCGGCGCGACCGGTTCCGCGTCCGTGCCCCCGTGCCGAGCGACGGCGGAACGGCTGACCCGCAACCGTCGGAGGGGTACAGTGGCCGCAGGACCGCCGGAGGCGCCATGACCGACGATGAGATCCGTGGGCGGCGGTGGAGACGCTGCGGCGGACGGTCGAGGAGCGGACCGAGACCGAGGCGTCGGACCTCGGCCGCCTCGAGTGGTACGACGACGAGTACTCGCCTCCCGAGATTCTCGCTGCGTTCCGTCCGGGCGCCGATGCGGCGGCCACCGGGCCGCGGTCGCAGACCGTGCGCGGGACCATCTGCGGCAGTTGCGCCGGCTGGCCGGACCCGCCCACGAGCGAAGAGGTGTACGAGGCCATGCGGGCGGAACGGCCCACGCCGCGGCAGCGGAACGCCGCCGGCGTCCTGGTGAACGAGGCGGACTTCGACGAGCTGATGAACGCGGGAAGGTCGACCTGTCGATCGTCAGACCCGTGCCGTCCGAGGGGCAGCAGGAAGCCTGGAACGCGGCGTCGTGGCGTCGGGTGTCGGGGGCTACCTCAACAACCACGGACCGGTCGACGAACCGTACCTGATGCAGAGGATCCGTCGGGCGCGCGACCGGGCAGAAGGCTGGGTGTTCGACAGCCAGGATCCGTGGCGGACTGGAGGGAAAGGCTGAACGCCGCCGCCACCGGCCATCCGGCGGCTTGGAAGCTGCCGGCAGGCTGTCCGGGTCAGACTGCCGCGGACCGGAACAACGTGAGCCCCAGGACGATTCCGAGGCATACGAGTCCGAAGATCACGGCCGCCCGATCCTCGCGCTTCTTCGTCCAGTACCGCTCGGCGCGTCGTGCCAGCTCGAACTCGCCAATCGGGTTCAGCATCCTCGCCCCCCCGCCCTCGCAGACGCCGCGGGTTCCTGGACGCGCGAGCGCTCCATCCCGTCCGGCATCGCGGCCACGTTGCCCCGGTTCACCGAACGACCCCGTGCCCGGGCCACTCGGCCAAGCCGGTGCAACGCTGCATCTTTGCGTTAGGTAATTGGGGGGATTCTAGCCAGATCGAGTCCTGACGGCCAGCGCGCGGTCACCCGCTCGGGAAAGACGCCAGGTCGGATCCTGGAACGCGCGCCGTCCCCGCTCACCGTGGTGGCGTGCCACAGGAAGTTCCAGCCGGCATGGAACGCCGAGCGGTCCCCGTCAATCCCGCGACGGGTACCGGATCGACGTCGTGGTGAGATACGTCATCGTCCAGTCATTGGCCTGTATCGAGTGGCGAACACCTCCGCGCCCTCCGCCGGAACGCCTCGGCGAGCGCGCGCGTGACCGGTCCCGGGGCGCCGGAGCCGACCGGCCGGCCGTCCAGCGTCGTCACGGGGAGCACCTCCCGCGTGGTGCTCGTGATGAAGATCTCGTCGGCGGTGTCGATCTCCTCGAGCCGCAGCGTGCGCTCCCGGACGGCGACCCCGATCTCCGGGCCGATCTCGAACAGGAGGTTGCGCGTCACGCCCTCCAGCAGGCCGGTCGCGAGCGGCGGCGTCAGCGCCTCGCCGCCGCGGACCAGGAAGACGTTCGACTGGGCGCACTCCGCGATCTCGCCGCGGTAGTTGCACATCAGGGCCTCGTCGGCCCCGGCGCGCAGCGCCTCCTGCATCGCCAGCGCGTTGTTGAGGAGGTTGTTCGACTTGATGCGCGGGCTCAGGGCGTCCGGGTGGTTGCGCAGACGCGACGAGACCACGACCGCAACGCCGCGCGCCTGCACGACCGGGGCGACCTCCCGGTGCGGCCGGACGATGATCACGAGCGACGGGCGGGGACACGAGCCGGGGTCGTAGCTGAGATCGCCGACGCCGCGCGTGAGCACCAGGCGGATGTAGCGCTCCGGCGGTTCCGCCACGTCCACCGCGGCCATCGTGGCGTCGATGCGCGCGGCGAACGCGGCGTCGTCCAGCGGCACCGCGAGGCCGATGGCGGCGGCGGACGCGCGGAGGCGGTTCAGGTGGCGATCGAGCAGGAACGGCCGCCGGTCGTAGGTCCGCAGCGTCTCGTAGACGCCCTCCCCATAGAGGAAGCCGTGATCGAAGACCGAGATGGTGGCCTGGCCGTCATCCGAGAGGCGGCCGTTGACGTTGACGGCGATGCGCATGCTGCATTCGTAACATAATCCCCTGCCGGAGGCTGTCCGAAGCGACCGCGATGCGTGTTCTCGATACCGCCCGGATGCGGGAGGCCGACCGCCGCACGATCGACGAGATCGGCATCCCGTCGATAGTCCTCATGGAGAACGCCGGCCGGGCCGTGGCCGGCGCCATCGAGGCGCGGTTCGCGGCGGCGGCGCGCGGGCGCGTGGTGTTCCTCTGCGGGCGCGGCAGCAACGGGGGAGACGGGCTGGTGGCGGCCCGCGTGCTGGCGGAGCGGGGGGCGGCAGCGGCGGTCGTCCTCCTTGCTCGCGGGGAGGACGTGCGGGGCGACGCGCGCGCCAATCTCGAGGTTGCCCGCAGGCTCGGCCTCCCGATAGCCGAGGCCCCCGACGAGGCGGCCTGGGGGGGCTGCCGGCGGGACGTCGCGGCGGCCGACCTCGTGGTCGATGCTCTGGTCGGAACCGGACTCCGCGCACCGCTCGACGGGTTGTTCGCGACGGTCGCCGCCGACGTGAACTCAGCGCGGCGGCCCGTCGTGGCCGTCGATCTCCCCAGCGGTCTCTCGGCGGACACGGGGGCGTGCATCGGGGCCTCGGTCGACGCGCGGGTCACGGTCACCCTGGGCGCGCCGAAGATCCCGCTGGTCGTCTCGCCGGCCGCGGAGCGGGCGGGCGAGATGGTCGTCGTCGACATCGGCATCCCGTCGCGCGTCGTGGACGAGCTGGGCGGGCCGCGCATCGACCTGCTCACCGGCAACGTCGTGCGGCGGTGGCTGCCGGTGCGGGCGCGCGACGCGCACAAGGGCGACCACGGGCGGATCGTGGTGGTCGCGGGCTCGCCGGGCAAGACCGGCGCGGCGCGCCTGGCCGGCACCGGCGCCCTGCGCTCGGGGGCCGGCCTCGTGACGGTGGCGACGCCGGCGTCGTGCGTCGGCCCGGTCGCGGCGGTGCCCGAGTACATGACCGCGGCCCTGCCGGAGACCGAGCGCGGCACGGCCCGGCCCGCCGCGGCGGACGTCGTGCTGGCCCTCGGTGCGGACGTCGTCGCCGTCGGTCCGGGCCTCGGGGTGGGAGCCGAACCGCGGGCGCTGGTGCGCGCGCTCGTGGAGCGCGTCCCGGGACCGCTGGTGCTCGATGCGGACGCCCTGACCGCGCTGGCGGACGAGCCGGAAGCGCTGGCCCTCCGCCGCGACCGCGTCACGGTCGCGACGCCGCACCCGGGGGAGATGGCGCGGCTGGCGGGGACGACGGTGGCCGAGGTGCAGGCGAACCGCATCGAGACGGCGCGGCGGTTCGCCGCCGAGCACGGGGTGCACGTCGTGCTCAAGGGCGCGCGGACCGTCATCGCCGCGCCGTCCGGGTCGGTACGGGTCAACGCTTCCGGAAACCCGGGGATGGCGACCGGCGGCACGGGCGACGTGCTGACCGGTGCGGTGGCGGCCTGGCTGGCGCAGGCCGCCGACACGGAGGCGGCGGCGTCCCTCGCCGTGCACCTGCACGGTCGGGCGGGAGACCTGGCGGCCGGCCGCGTCGGCGAGACCGCCCTCGTGGCCGGCGACGTGGCCGATCATCTCGGGGCCGCCGCCCTCGAGCTGGCCAGCGGCTGAGCTGTCATGCAGGGAATCTACGAGAGCCGTTCCGAGTCGGAGACGGCGGAGATCGCGAGGCGCCTCGCCGCCGAGTTGCCCCACCGCTCCGCCGTGCTGCTCTACGGGGACCTTGGCGCCGGCAAGACGGCGTTCGTGCGGGGACTCGTCGCCGGCGCGGGCGGGGAGCCGGACGACGTCAGCAGTCCGACGTTCGTGCTCATCCAGGAGTACGGCGGCGACCGGCCCGTGGACCACGTCGACCTCTACCGGTTGCGAGGTGCCGAGGTCGACGACTTCGCGGACCTGTTGGCGGACCGGCTGGCGCGCGACGGCATCGTCGCCATCGAGTGGGCCGACCGCCTGACGCGGCGGATCGAGGGCGCCGTCCACGTGCGGATCGAGGACCTGGGGGGCGACGCCCGCCGGATACGCATCGAACGCCCCTCGCCCGGCTAGGAGTCTCAGCCGCGGCGTCCGGGCGGCAGGGGGAGGGCCGCGGCCGATGCGCGGCTACTCGCTCCGGTAGTTCGGCGCCTCCTTGGTGATCACCACGTCGTGGACGTGGCTCTCGCGGACGCCCGCGGGGGTGATGCGCACCAGCTCCGCCTGCCGCTGCAGCGTCGGGAGGTCGGCGGCGCCGCAGTAGCCCATGCCGGCGCGCAGCCCGCCGACGAGCTGGTGGATCATCGCCCCCACGCCGCCCTTGTAGGGGACGCGGCCCTCGATGCCCTCGGGCACGAGCTTCGACGGCTCTTCCCCGGCCGGCACGCCGGTATCGACGTCCTCCTGGAAGTAGCGGTCCCCGCTCCCGCGGCGCATCGCGCCGATCGATCCCATGCCGCGGTAGTCCTTGAAGCTGCGGCCCTGGTACAGGATGAGCTCGCCGGGGCTCTCGTCGGTGCCGGCAAAGAGGCTGCCGATCATCACGGCGCTCGCGCCGACGGCGGCCGCCTTCGTCAGATCCCCCGAGTAGCGCACGCCCCCGTCGGCCACGATGGGGACTTCGTCCGCCGCGGCGCGGCTGCATTCCGCGACCGCCGTCACCATCGGAACGCCGATCCCGGCGACGATGCGCGTGGTGCAGATCGAGCCCGACCCGATGCCCACCTTGACGCCGTCGACGCCGAGGTCGATGAGCGCTCTCGTGCCTTCCGCCGTGGCGACGTTGCCGGCCATCAGGTCCACGGAGGGGAACTCCTTCCGCAGCCGGCGCGCCATTTCCAGCACGTTCCTCGAGTGCCCGTGCGCGCTGTCGAGGACGAGCAGATCGACGTGGGCGGCGACCAGCGCCTCGGCGCGCTCGATGGTGTCGGCGGCGACCCCGACCGCCGCGCCGACGCGCAGGCGGCCCAGCGAGTCCTTGCACGCGTTGGGGTACTTGATGGCCTTCTGGATGTCCTTGACCGTGATCAGGCCGCGCAGGTTGAAGTCCTGGTCGACGACGAGCAGCTTCTCGACGCGGTGCCGGTGCAGGATCTCGCGGGCCTGGGCCAGCGTCGTGCCGACGGGAACGGTGATCAGCCGCTCGCGCGTCATCACCTCCGAGATCGGCCGCTGCACGTCCCCGTGGAAGCGGAGGTCGCGATTCGTGAGGATGCCGACCAGCCGCCCCTCGTTCCGGCCGTCCTCGGTGATCGGGACGCCGGAGATGCGGTACTTCTTCATCAGCGCCAGCGCCTGGTAGACGCTGCTGTGGGGAGCGAGCGTGATCGGGTTGACGATCATGCCGCTCTCCGACCGCTTCACCCGGTCGACCTCGGACGCCTGATCCGCGATGTCGAGGTTCTTGTGGATGACCCCCAGTCCGCCGAGCTGGGCCATCGCGATCGCCATGCGCGATTCGGTGACGGTGTCCATGGCCGCGCTGACGAGCGGCACGTTCAGGGCGATGTTGCGGGTCAGGCGTGTCGCGACGTCGACCTCGTTCGGCAGCACCGCCGAGTGGCGGGGCTTCAGCGACACGTCGTCGAAGGTCAGGGCGACGGGGAGCGCGGCCACGGCCCGGGCGCCGGTCGGTGCCTCGTCGGTCTTGACACTCATCCGTCACGCTCCGCAGCACTTCTTGAACTTCTTGCCGCTCCCGCAGGGGCAGGGCTCGTTGCGCCCGACCTTCGGCACCTCGCGCCGCACCGTGCGGACCCGCGCGTCGTCTCCGCCCGTTCGGGCCGGCCGCGGCGTCTGCCGCCCCGCCACGCCGGCGCCCACGAGCGCGGGGGCGGCGGCCGGATCGTTGAGCGTCGTGGGGGTGGCCCGGCGAATGGCGGGGGAGCGGGCGGCGCGGCGCTCGTCGCCGTCCGAGCCGGCGGGCCGGAGGCGCCACAGGTAGCGCACGATGTCCTCGTCGATGCGCTCCTTCATCGCCTCGAACATGGCGAAGCTCTCGCGCTTGTACTCGACGAGCGGATTCCGCTGCCCGTAGCCCCGGAGCCCGATGCCCTCCTTGAGGTGGTCGAGGCCGTAGAGGTGGTCCTTCCACTGCGAGTCGACGACCTGCAGCATGACGTCCCGCTCGACCCGCCGCAGCACGGGGGCGTCGATCGAAGCCTCCTTGTCGACGTACTCGCGCTCGACGAGGCGCCAGAGCTCCTCGTGCATCTCGTCCGGGTTCCGGTCCGCGAGCTCCACCTCGTCGAGCGACTCGGCGGGAATCGCGAAGACGCTGCCGACGTCGCGCTTGACGGCCGTGGTGTCCCACTCCTCCGGCTCCACGTCCTCGCCGCAGTAGGTCTGGATCGCCCCGTCGACGACTCCCTCGGCCAGCCGCATCAGGTAGGCCCTGCTGTCCACCTCCTCGTCATCCTCGAGAACGATCGTGCCGTCGAGCAGCTCCCGGCGCAGCGCGTAGACGTTCTCGCGCTGCTTGTTCATCACGTCGTCGTACTCGAGCAGGTGCTTGCGGACGGAGAAGTTCTGGCCCTCGACCTGCTTCTGCGCGCGCTCGATCGCCTTGGTGACCATGCCGTGCTCGATGGGGACCCCTTCCTCCATCCCGAGGCGCTCCATCAGCCCCTGGATGCGGTCGGAGCCGAAGATGCGCATGAGGTCGTCCTCGAGCGACAGGTAGAAGCGCGACGACCCGGGGTCGCCCTGCCGGCCCGCCCGTCCGCGGAGCTGATTGTCGATGCGTCGAGCCTCGTGACGCTCCGTGCCGATGATGTGGAGGCCTCCGGCGTCGACCACGCGCTCGTGCTCCGCGTCGGTCTCCGCCTTGTAGTGACGCAGGATGCGTTCCCAGTCGGGCCGCGGGACCCGGTAGAACCCCTCGTGGAAGAAGTACACGAACTCCTCGTCGTCGACGAAGCGCTCCTCCCCGGCCGGCAGCCGCTCGGCGACCTCCTCGCTGAGGGCCTGCCGCCGCGCCATGTGCTCCGGATTGCCCCCCAGCAGGATGTCCGTGCCCCGTCCCGCCATGTTGGTGGCGATGGTGACGGTGCCCGCCCGGCCGGCCTGGGCGACGATCTCGGCCTCCTTCTCGTGGTACTTGGCGTTGAGCACCACGTGCTTGATGCCGCGGCGCTTGAGCAGCCCGGACAGGCGCTCGGACTTCTCGATGGAGACCGTGCCGACCAGCACCGGGCGTCCGGCTTCCTGCTGCTCCAGGATGTCGTCGACGATCGCGCCGTACTTCTCGCGCGCCGTGCGGTAGACGGAGTCGGGCTCCTCGATCCGCACGAGCGGCCGGTTCGTCGGGGCGACGAACACGTCGAGCTCGTAGATCTTGGCGAACTCCGACGCTTCAGTCTCCGCCGTGCCGGTCATCCCGGAGAGCTTGTCGTACTTCCGGAAGTAGTTCTGGAAGGTGACCGTGGCGAGCGTCTGGTTCTCCCGCTCGATCGTCACCCGCTCCTTCGCCTCGACCGCCTGGTGCAGGCCGTCGCTCCAGCGCCGGCCGGGCATCAGCCGCCCCGTGAACTCGTCCACGATGACGACCTTGCCGTCCTTCACCATGTAGTCGACATCGCGCTCGAACAGGGTGTGCGCGCGGAGCGCCTGGTTGACGTGGTGCAGGAGCGGCATGTTGGCGGGGTCGTACAGGCCGCCGGGCTGGAGCCGGTGGCCGAGGAGCTTCTCCGCCTTCACCATGCCGGTCTCGGTGAGCGAGACCGTCTTGTGCTTCTCGTCCTTGAGAAAGTCGCCCGTGTGCTCGAGCTCCTCGCGCCGCTCCGCCGACACGTTGCCCTGCGTGACCGCACCCGCCTTGAGCCGCGGGATGATCCGATCGACCTCGACGTAGAGGTCGGTGGACTGCTGGGCCGGGCCCGAGATGATGAGCGGCGTCCGCGCCTCGTCGATCAGGATGCTGTCGACCTCGTCCACGATGGCGAAGCGGTGCTCCCGCTGCACGAACTGGGTCCGCTCGAACTTCATGTTGTCGCGGAGGTAGTCGAACCCGAACTCGTTGTTCGTGCCGTACGTGACATCGCAGCGGTACGCCGCGTGACGCTCGGGGTCCCGCATGTCGTGCTGGATCACGCCGACGCTCAGGCCCAGGAAGCGGTAGATGCGCCCCATCCAGTCGGCGTCGCGGTGGGCGAGGTAGTCGTTGACGGTGACGACGTGGACGCCCCGCCCCTCCAGGGCGTTGAGGTAGGCGGCCAGCGTCGCGACGAGGGTCTTGCCCTCGCCGGTCTTCATCTCGGCGATCTTGCCGCGGTGCAGCATGATGCCGCCGATGAGCTGGACGTCGAAGTGGCGCATCTCGAGCACGCGCCGTCCGGCTTCCCGCACCGCCGCGAACGCCTCCACGAGCAGATCGTCGAGCGGCTCGCCCCGTTCGATCCGCTCGCGGAAGGCGGTGGTCCGGTCCCGGAGCTCCGCGTCGGTGAGGCCGCGGACGGCGTCCTCGCCGTCGTTCACCGCGGCGACGAGCGGCCGCACGCGCTTGAGGTCGCGAGCGTTCTGGGTCCCGAAGGTCTTGGCCAGGAGGGTCTGGAGCATCAGAGAACCCGAGGCGGGCGAGGTCGAGCGAAACGCGGTCGCCCTTCGGACTGCGCGGCCTTCGGCGCCGGCGGACCCGCACCCGCGGGACTACCGAAATCGTAGCCACGCACGTTGGCGGACGCAAGTCCCCGACGGAGCGGGCCGTTCCCCGAGGCGCCGGCGCCGCTCTCGAGCCCCGCCTCCGAGCGCCGGTCGTTGGCTGACGGTGCCGTCCGGCGTCCCGCGCCCTGCGGGGAGTCCGGTCTGTCCGAGGAGAGGCGGTGCTCCCGTACGGACGCGGATTCTAGTTGGCGGCGAGATCGGATTGCCGGTCGGCGAGCAGACGAAGCGGGTTGACGGGGCGGCCGTCCGCCAGCACCTCGTAGTGCACGTGGGAGCCCGTCGCGCGCCCCGTCGCTCCGACGTAGCCGATCACGTCGCCGCGTCGCACGGTCGTCCCCGGCAGGACGGCGAACTCCGACAGATGACCGTAGCGGGTCTGGATCCCGAAGCCGTGCTCGATTTCGATCAGATTGCCGTAATTGCCGCTGCGTCGGGCCGAGATGACGCGGCCGTGCGCCGTGGCGTACACGGGGTCGCCGCTGCGGGTGGAGATGTCGACCGCCGCGTGGAATTCGCGATCTCCCGTGAACGGGTCGCGACGGTATCCGTAGCCGCTCGACACCCACCCGTCCGCCGGCCACACGGTCGGCAGCGCCCCCGCGATCGCCTCGCGCCGGGCCACGTCGTACTGCAGCAGGCGAATCCCATGGTCTAGGGTGCCGAGCAGATCGGAGAGCAGGCCGAATGTGGGAGCAGGCACGTGGGTCGCGTCCCGGTGGCCGACGGCCGTGCGCATGGCCCGCGGCATCCTCTCGATCGGCGGCTCGGCGGAGCTCGTTCGCGCGACGCGCGCCGACAGCTGTCCTATCGCCGACTGCAGCGAGGCGATGTCCCGACTGAGCGCTACCGCCGCGTTTCGATAGCGGGCGTTCTCGATCTCCAGCCGCGCCTGTTCTGCCTGCAGCCGATTGATCTCGTTGAGGGCCGCGCCGTGCCGCAGCAGGGCCCAGCCGATCGGCAGCGCGATCGCCAGGGTCACGAGCGACGCCACGAGCCGGATCCGGATCGTGAAACGACGCACATGCCCCGTCGCGCGGTCGGCGACGATGAAAGAGTAGCGGGTGGGCGGCATGGTCAGTCCAGGGGAACCGCGGCCAGTCCGGGGAGTCTAGCACAAGTGCGGCGGCCGGCCGTGACGCGCCGGCACCGGCCGCGGGCGGCTCGACGGGTCATGTCCACTCGGCGCTCCGGTACTGCAGGGCCTCGGCGACGTGCGCCGCCTCGATCCGCTCCGCGGCGTCGAGGTCCGCGATCGTGCGTGCGACCCGCAGCACGCGATCGTAGGCCCGGCCGCTCAACGCCAGGCGCTCCGCCGCCGTGGCGAGCAGCCGCAGCGCGTCCAGGTCCGGCCGGCAGTGCCGGCGCAGGGCACGCCCGGCGAGGTCGGCGTTGAGCAGCACGGGGCCGTCGCCGAAGCGGCCGGCTTGCCGCCGGCGGGCCGCGGCCACCCGTCCGCGGACGGTGGCGGAGCCCTCCGCGACCGGCGCCGCGGCCAGCTCGTCGAGACGCAGGGCGGGAACCGCGACCACGAGGTCGATGCGATCGACCAGAGGTCCCGACATCCGGTTCCGATAGCGCTGGAGCTGCAGGGGAGTGCAGCGGCAGGCGCGCCGCCGGTCGCCCTGCCGGCCGCAGGGACAGGGGTTGGTCGCGGCGACCAGCATCAGTCGCGCGGGGAATGCGACGCTCCGCGCCGCCCGGGCCACGCGCACGACGCCCTCCTCGAGGGGCTCGCGCAGCGCGTCGAGCGATCGCCGGTCGAACTCCAGCAGCTCGTCGAGGAAGAGCACGCCGTTGTGCGCGAGGCTGACCTCCCCGGGTCGGGGGTCGCGCCCGCCCCCGACGAGCGCCACGTCGGAGATCGTGTGGTGGGGCGCGCGAAACGGCCTGGCGGTCAGGAGTCGGGTCGGCAGGGCCAGCAGGCCGGCAACCGAATGGACCGCCGTCGCCTCGACGGCCTCCTCGAAGCTCGGCGGCGGAAGCAGACCCGGCAGCCGGCGGGCGAGCAGGGTCTTGCCGGCGCCGGGCGGTCCGATGAAGAGCAGGTGGTGCCGGCCCGCCGCTGCGATCTCCAGCGCCCGGCGCGCCACCGGTTGACCCTTGATGTCGGCGAGGTCCGGGGCATCCGCCCCCGGCGCGAAGGCCCCGACGGCGGCGGCCGGCGAAGCGTCGCGCACCGGCGCCCTGCCGGTGAGGGTCTCGACCGCTTCGCCGAGGGTGTCGACCGGAACCAGCCGCAGGTCGGATACCGCGGCCGCCTCGGCCGCGTTGGATGCGGGCAGGACGAGCCGCCGGCCGGCGCTGCGGGCGGCCAGGGCCATCGGCAGCACGCCGGGCGTCGGCTGGACCGCTCCGTCGAGGGAGAGCTCACCCACGACCAGCGTGTTCTCCAGGCAGGAGGGCGGCAGGTGGCCGGCCGCGGCGAGCACTCCGATGGCGATGGGCAGGTCGAAGGCAGTACCCCGCTTGCGGACGTCCGCGGGGGCGAGGTTCACGATGACGCGGTGATCCGGGAACGCGAGCCCCGAGTTGCGAATGGCGCTGCGCACGCGGTCGCGGCTCTCGCGCACGGTGGAGTCCGGCAGGCCGACCACGACGAACGTCGGCAGGCCGAACGAGACGTCGACCTCCACCTGCACCTCCGTGGCGTCGACGCCGACGAGCGTGGCCGACTGCACGTGCGCGAGCACGGTGGCGGCCGCAGCAAGGAACGGGCCACCCGCGTCCCGCACGCGGGGGCGCGCGGAGGTGGCGCGCTCCGCCGCCGACTGCGGCAGGAAGTGCAACCTCCGGGAGCCGGGGCGGCGCCGAAACCGCCACCCGGTGGGGCGCGGTTCGGGGAGCCGTGCCGGCCCGCGTATGATCGGTTGGCGTCGGCGGAGGGCGCGGGCTGCATGCGGCTGTCGGTCATCATTCCGGTCTTCAACGAGCACGCGACCATCCGCGAACTGCTGCGGCGGGTGGACGCCGTCGATCTGGACCTCGAGGTCGTGGTCGTGGACGACGGCTCGACGGACGGCACCCGGGACGTCCTGGGGCGGCTCGGCGAGGCCGGCCCTACGGTGGTGCTGCACGACGCCAATCGGGGAAAGGGCGCCGCCATCCGGACCGGGCTGCAGCACGTGACGGGCGAACTGGTGCTCGTGCAGGACGCCGATCTGGAATACGACCCCGAGGACTACCATCGGCTCCTGCAATCGCTCGAGGAGCGGGGCGCGGACGCCGTCTACGGGTCGCGCTTCGCCGGCGGCCGCCCGCGGATGACGCTGAGCCACCGGATCGGCAACCGACTGCTGACGGCCATCACGAATCTCCTCTTCGGGTCCGACCTGACCGACATGGAGACCTGCTACAAGCTGATTCGCCGCAGCGTGCTCGCCGATATCGACATCTCTTCCAACGGCTTCAGCGTGGAGCCGGAGATCACGGCGAAGCTCCTCCGGAAGGGCATCAGAATTCACGAGGTGCCCATCCGCTACGTGGGGCGGAGCTTCGCCGAAGGCAAGAAGATCTCGTGGAGGGACTTTCTCGGCGCCGTCTGGACGTTGCTCCGGTTCCGCGTGACCGGATGAGCGCGGGCCGGCTGGCGCGGACGCCCACCGTCACCGGCCCCAGGCGTCCGGGCCGGCGCGACCCTGCCGGGCCTGGAAGCTCGCGCGGACCGGAGTGCGCGCGTCGCCGGTTCCACGGCGCAGCCGGGCCGCCTGTCGTCACCGGCCGCGGCCGTCGATCTCGATCAGGACGTCGCGTCCCGCGGCCAGGTCCCGGGCCGAGGGCGTGACGATGGTTCGCCGGTCGATCCGGATGGACCGACCGGCGTCGAGGGCGCCGCGGAC
>JAPOWL010000583.1 GCA_026707615.1 Acidobacteriota bacterium
CCCGCGTACACTCCTCACACCCCGCCTTCACCGCCCCCCCCCCCACCCGGAACACCCGCCCCCGCGCGCCGGCGCGCCCTCCGCAGGCCCGGCCCGACGACTTCGCGGCCATGGAGGAGGTCGTCCTGCGGCGCTACCGCCGCCTCCTCGAGGCCGGGGGGCCGTTCCCGGACCTCGTGGTGGTCGATGGCGGCAAGGGGCAGCTGACGGCCGCCTACGCGGCGTTCGAGCGGTTGGGACTCGCCAACCTCGTGGCCATCGGGATCGCCAAGCAGGAAGAGGAGATCTTCACGCGCCTCGCCTCGGACCCGATTCGGCTCGACGGCCGCAACGCGGGGCTCCGGCTCCTGCAGCGGATGCGAGACGAGGCGCACCGCTTCGCCGTCACGTTCCATCGCCGGGCGCGGACGATGCGCGACCTCGGCTCCGAGCTCGACCTGGTGCCGGGCATCGGCCCGCGCCGCCGCCGCGCCCTGCTGCGGCGCTTCGGCAGCCTGGCCAACGTGCGGCGGGCCACCCGCGAGGAGCTGCAGCCGATTCTCGGCGCGAAGCTCGCCGACGCGGTCCTCCGCCACTTCGATTCGCTCGCCGCCCGTCCCCGAACGTAGGGCTGCCGCCCGGCGGGCCGTTCGGCGGCGCGGCTTGCCGGCGGCGCGGCTTGCCGGCGGCGCGGCTTGCCGAATGTCGCGCGCGCCCGTATTCTTGAAGGTCGTTGACCGGCCTCACTCCGCTTCTCATCCCGTTCGGTGTCATTCTCTTCTCCCTGGCCGTTCACGAGTCCGCGCACGCGTGGTCCGCGGCCCGACTCGGGGACCGGACGGCGGAGCGCCTGGGGCGGATCTCGCTGAACCCGGTCCGGCACATCGATCCGATCGGCACGCTGCTGCTGCCGATCGTCGCCATGACGGCCGGCGCGCCGATCATCGGGTGGGCCAAGCCCGTGCCCGTCGATCCCAATAACCTGAAGCGCCCGCGCCAGGACTTCCTGTACATCGCCGCCGCCGGCCCGGCCAGCAACATCGTGCTCGCGGTGATCGCGTCGGTGGTGATGAGCGTGACCCCGGTGACGCCGATCGACGTCGGCGGCGTGTCGGTCCCGGTCTGGGCCATCGCCGGCGCGGCGTTCGACATCAACATCCTGCTGGCCGTGTTCAACATGGTGCCGATACCGCCCCTCGACGGCGGCAACGTGCTGGCCGGCCTGCTGCCCGAGGCCCTCGCGGAGCCGTACGATCGGCTCATCCGCCCGTGGGGCTTCGTGCTGCTGTACGCGCTGCTCCTCACCGGCGTGCTCGGCGACATCATCATGCCGGCCCACGCGGCGCTCTCGGAGCTGCTGATCCTGTGAGGCCACGAGTCGTCTCGGGCATGCGGCCGACGGGCAGGCTCCACCTCGGCCACCTGGCGGGGGCGCTGGGCAACTGGGCCGAGCTGCAGGCCGACTACGACTGCATGTACTTCGTGGCGGACTGGCACGCCCTGACGAGCGAGTACGCCGACACGTCGGGCCTCACGGAGTACGCCTGCGACAACGTCGCGGACTGGATCGCGGCGGGCATCGATCCGGAGCGGAGCACGCTCTTCGTGCAGTCGCTCGTCCCGGAGCACGCGGAGCTCTACCTGCTGCTGTCGATGGTCGTTCCCACCCCCTGGCTCGAGCGGGTTCCGACCTACAAGGAGCAGATGGAGCAGCTCTCCGACCGGGACCTGTCGACGCTCGGCTTCCTGGGCTACCCGCTGCTGCAGACGGCCGACGTCGTCATCTACGGCGCGAACTACGTGCCGGTGGGGGACGACCAGGTGCCGCACCTGGAGCTGGCGCGGGAGGTGGTCCGTCGCTTCCGCGGCTTCTTCGGCGATCTGTTCCCGGAGCCGCAGCCGCTGCTGACCCCCCAGCCGCGCCTGCCGGGGCTCGACAACCGGAAGATGTCGAAGAGCTACGCGAACACCATCGACCTCGGGGACGACGCCGAGACCGTGCAGCGCAAGGTGATGCGCATGTACACGGATCCGAAGCGGGTCCGCGCCGACATCCCCGGCACGGTCGAGGGGAACCCGGTGTTCACGTACCACGACGCCTTCAACCCCGACAAGGCGGAGGTCGACGACCTCAAGGCGCGCTACCGCGCAGGCAAGGTGGGCGACGTCGAGG
>JAPOWL010000166.1 GCA_026707615.1 Acidobacteriota bacterium
TCGTCGTGCATCCGGGCTACCTGTACGACTTCCCGCACGAGGCATTCGTAGTGCTCAGCCTGCTGCCGGAGCCGCGCCGCTTCGAGCCCGGCGTGGCCCGCGTGCTGGCGCGCGCGGCCGGCGCCGCGGCATGACCGGCACCTCCGGCACGCCGGTCCTGAAGGACCTGGTCCTGGTCGGAGGCGGCCACAGCCACGCCATCGTGCTGCGCCGCTTCGGCATGCGCCCCATGCGCGGGGTGCGGCTCACGCTCGTCGCCCGCGACCTGCACGCCCCGTACTCCGGCATGCTGCCGGGCCTGATCGCGGGCCACTACGACTTCGACGAAGCCCACATCGACCTCGGCCCGCTCGCGCGCTTCGCCGGCGCCCGGCTGTTTCACGACACGGCCACCGGTCTCGATCTCGCGCGGCGCCGCGTCCTGTGCCGCGACCGGCCGCCCGTCCCCTACGACGTCGTGTCCATCGACGTCGGCATCACCCCGGCCCTCGACGTCCCCGGCGCCCGGGAGCACGCAGTCCCCGTCAAGCCGATCGGTTCGCTGGTGGCGCGCTGGGAGCGGCTTCGGGAACGGGTGCGCGCGAGCCCCGACCGGCTGCGGATCGCCGTCGTGGGGGCGGGCGCGGCCGGGGTCGAGCTGACCCTCGCCATCCAGCACGCCCTGGGCCGCCTGGCCGCCGCCGGCGACCGCTTTCCGGAGCCCGCGTTCCATCTCTTCGGCGCCGGGGGGCAGGCGCTGCCGACCCACAACCCGGGCGCGCGCGCCCGCTTCGCCCGGGTCCTCCGGGAGCGGGGCGTCCACGTCCACCTCGGGCGCCGGGTGGTGCGGGTCGAGGCGGGCCGCGTCGTGGTCGAGGGGGGCCGCGCGGTCGAGGTCGACGAGGTGCTGTGGGCCACCGCGGCGGCCGCCCCGCCCTGGCCGCGCGAGTCGGGGCTCGAGGTCGACGAGCTGGGTTGCATCCGGGTCGCGCCGACGCTGGAGGCGCTCTCGCATCCCGGGGTGTTCGCGGCCGGCGACGTCGCCGCGGTGACCGGGTACCCGCGCGAGAAGGCGGGCGTGTTCGCGGTCCGCCAGGGCCCGCCGCTGGAGGCCAACCTCCGCCGCGCCCTGCGGGGAGAGGCGGCGCGGCCCTTCCACCCCCAGCGCCGTTTCCTGAGCCTGATCAGCACGGGGGACCGCTACGCCGTGGCGTCGCGCGGGCGCTGGTCGCTCGAGGGCGCGTGGGTCTGGCGCTGGAAGGACTGGATCGACCGGCGCTTCATGCGCCGCTTCAACCAGCTGCCGGAGATGACCGACGCGGGGGCGGCGGGCGACGCCGACCTCAGGCGCCTGGCCCCGCCGGAAGTGGTGCACGAGCTCTCCGTTGCCGCCATGCGCTGCGGGGGGTGCGGGTCGAAGGTCGGCGCGACCGTTCTCGACCGGGTGCTGGCGCGCCTCGCCCCCCTGCGGCGCGACGACGTGGTCGTCGGACTCGACGCGCCCGACGACGCGGCGGTGGCGGAGGTTCCGCCCGGCAAGGTCGTGGTGCAAACGGTCGACGCCTTCCGGGCCCTGGTGGACGACCCCTACCTGTTCGGGCGGATCACCGCCAATCACTGTCTGAGCGACCTGTATGCGATGGGGGCCGAGCCGCGGTCCGCGCTGGCGATCGTCACGGTGCCGTACGGCTCCGAGGCCAAGACCGAGGCGCTGCTCGACGACCTGCTCGCGGGGGCGGTGGCGGAGCTGAACGCCGCCGGGGCGGCGCTCGTCGGCGGGCACACCACGGAGGGCGCCGAGCTGACGCTGGGGTTCTCGGTCAGCGGGATTGCGGAGCGCGAGGCGCTCCTGCGCAAGGGCGGCATGCGCCCGGGAGACCGTCTCCTGCTGACGAAGCCGGTCGGCACGGGGACGCTGTTCGCGGCCGACATGCGCCGTCGGGCCAAGGCGCGGTGGATCGACGGCGCCATCCGGACGATGCTGCAGCCCAACCGGGAGGCGTCCGCCGTGGTGCGCCGCCACGCGGCCACGGCGTGCACCGACGTGACGGGGTTCGGCCTCCTCGGCCACCTCGTCGAGATGACCCGGGCCTCGGGGGTCGACGCACGGCTCGCGCGCGACGCGGTCCCGCTCCTCGACGGCGCGCGCGAGCAGCAGGCAGCGGGCCG
>JAPOWL010000556.1 GCA_026707615.1 Acidobacteriota bacterium
GCGCCATGAACATTCTGTACTCGCTGCAGCACCTGGGCTACGTGATCCCGCCGCAGGCGGACGCCGCGTGGCTGGGCGAGGCGGGTCCGGGACCGTCCTACCTCGACGAGGGCTCCGGCGGGCCGCAGAACGACTTCACCAACCGCAACACCACCTTCATGACCTGGAACCTGCTGCACCTCGCGCGGCTCCTGAAGGATGCGGGAGGCATTCCGGCCCACGGCAACCAGCGCTCCGCGTGGGACGCCGGCTGCCGCTTCGACTTCCCCAACCCGGACTACCGGTGAGGGTTTCCGACGCGGGATGGTGCCAGGGGGGCGACGGGAACCGGCGCCGGTGCCCGAGCTCGTCAGTCGCCGCGCCGCTGGACCAGCGCGGTCAACACGGTCTGTACGGTCGATTCGAGCGCATCCAGCCGGCCCGTCAATCGGTCGATCCGACTGGACAGGCGCGCCTCGACGCGCGTCGTCTGCCAGGCGTTGAAGAGCACGCCGGCCGCGGCGAGGGACGACGCCGCCGCGGTGAGGACTGCGAGCGTGTCCATCGGGTCGAGTCTATCGCAGTCAGACCGGCACCGCGGCGCGGTTCCTTCGAGGCTCCCTGAGGCTCACGGGGTCGGCGGAAGCAGCATTCGCTCGAGGGCGACGACGAAGTCCTGGCGCGTCGGCGACTTCTCGAGGAGCTCGGTGAGCCGCTGCGCATCGGCGCCTACCGGGTTGTGGACCGGCACCTCGTCCGCGGTCACGCACTCGTAGATCTTGTCGGCGACCTCCTGCGGGTCCTGCGGTTCGCCCCGCGAAGCGACGACGGCGGCGAAGTGGTCCCGGAGCTTCCGCGAGTGCTCCACGAGCTGCGCGTCGCCTGCGTCGAGGTAGTTGTCCGTGTTGGCGCCGAACGCCGTGCCGTAGGCGCCCGGCGCGACGGAGACGATCCGAATCCCGAGCGGCTTGTACTCGAGCGCGAGCGCTTCCGTGAGGCCCTCGACCGCGAACTTCAACGACGAGTAGACGGAGTTGCCGAGGAGGCCCAGAAGGCCCGCCATCGACGTCACGTTGACGATGCACCCCGAGCCCCGCTTGCGCATGTCCGGCAGGGTCGAGCGCATGACGTTCATCAGGCCGAAGACGTTCGTCTCGTAGATGCCCCGGATGGACGCCTCGGGCGACTGCTCGAAGAGGGCGTTGCTGCCGTAGCCGGCGTTGTTCACCACGGCGTCGATCGCACCGAACTCGGCGATGGCCTTCGCGACCGCGGCGGCGATGCTGTCGGGCTCCCGGACGTCGAGCCTGGTGACCAGCACTCCGTCGAGCCCGGCGAGGTCCGTTTCCTTCTCCGGTGAGCGCATGGTGGCGACGACGTTCCAGCCGCGAGAACCGAAGGTCCTGGCCGCCAGCTTGCCGAAGCCGCTCGAGCAGCCGGTGATGAGCACGGTTCGTCCGTCCACGGTGGGGGCTCCTTTCGGTAGGCTGTCGGGGGTTGCCGGGACGGACACGCGTCCGACTTCGCGGGCCGACCGTCCCGGCCGACGCCGGGGCCGACCGCCTCCCGCCGAACGCACCCGGCGGGAGGTCGTCACGCGTTTGCAACTCTCGATCGTACAGGAAGCCGGATCCGGAGGAGGGCATCCTGCCCGTGGCGCCCGCGCGGAGGCTTCGGACGACTACCGCGCGGCGCCGATGTCCGCCCCTCGTCGCCCCGGCGGCCCTGCGTCTCCACGGGCGCGCTTCCGTGGAGACGCGGATTCTGATTGAATTAGGTCGGTCCGCCGCCTTCGGGCTCGGTTCGACGGTGCTCCGATGAAGCCGCAGGTCCGCGCCGCGCTCGCAACCCTCGGGCTCGCGCTCGCTCCGGCCACCGGCTGGGCGCAGTCCGCGCCCGCCCGCACGGCCTGGGGGGGCGCCGGACCTGCAGGGCGTCTGGAACCACGGGACGGCCACCCCGCTGGAGCGTCCGGATCGCGATAGGAGTTGGAGGGGCATCTTGACAGGCAGCTTCCGTTCCGGGCCGGCGCGACGCTGGAAATGCCGGGCGGCCGCCCTGGCCGGCGCGGCGGTGCTCTCCGCGCTACCCGCGGGGGCGGCGGCCCAGCCGCCGGCCCTCGACGAGGTGATGGACCGGGCGGCGGGCCGGGTGGCGACCGTCATCGAG
>JAPOWL010000602.1:0-663 GCA_026707615.1 Acidobacteriota bacterium
ATGCGCTTCGCGATCCGCCGGCTGTGGGACGCCGCGGGAGGCGGCGGCTTCCTCGACCGCGTGCAGGCGCCCGACGACGTGGGGCTGCTCCGCGAGCCGCTGCGCCCGTTCACGGCGAACTGCGAAGCGGCGGGTGTGCTGCTGCGCCTGGCTCGCACCACCGGAGAGGCGGAGTTCCGCGAACGGGCCGTCGCCACGCTCGCCGCCGAGGCGCCGGTCGCCCGGCGGTACGGTGTCGACGCGGCGCCCTACGCGCTGGCGCTCGACGAGCTCGCGGCTACGGTCGCCTGATTTTCAGAAGCGGAAACGGAGACCAGCGCCGCCTTGCGCGCCGCCGACCTTCACCGACTTCGCGCCGTCGGGGAAGTCCATCTTCACGGAGCCGCCGGTGTACCGCAGGAAGAGCCCGACCCCGAAGTTGCGGATCAGCAGGTAGGTCACGTCGAGGCCGGCGTTGTAGCCGAAGCCGGTGCCTTCGTCCTCCACCATGACGTAGTCGGCAAGCCCGACCGCGGTGTAGGGCGCCACCTCGGCGCCGAGGGTCACCGCGGTGAGCTCGTCGTGGCGCAGCCGGAACCACGACGGACCGGCGGACACGGCGACGTGGATGCGTTCGGACACCGGCAGCACGTAGACGAGCGGAAGGTGTACCCCGACCTGCTG
>JAPOWL010000602.1:673-2146 GCA_026707615.1 Acidobacteriota bacterium
CCGACCTCCTGGGGGTTCAGCCCCTGGCGCTCGAGAGCCGGCGCCGTGCGGTGGCGGTTCCGGAACAGCGGCGACGGGACGGAGCCGGAGATGGAGGTCGCGCCGCGCGCGTTCAGGACCGTTGCGCCGAGGGCGACGCCCACGTCCCCCCACACGCGCACGCCGGCCCAGGCGTCGACCACGGTGCCTCCCGGCGAGGTCATCGTGGCCTCGTAGGTGGCGGTCTCGCCGTACACCCGCTCGGTGAGGCCGTGCATCACCGTCCGATCGTCGGTCTGCACGGAACCGTTGATGTTGACGAAGCCGTTCCACTGCGCGTCGGCGCGGCCGGCCGAGACGAGCGTCAGCACGAGCAGCGCGAGCGTCCGGCCGGCCGTCGAGCGCAGGGGAGAACGGCGGCCGCGCATCGCGGGACGGCGGACCGAACGAACGCGTGAAAGGGGTGTCAAGGCTTCGCAGATCCTAGCACAGGGCGGGCCGGCCCCTCGCCGCCGCCTCGCTCACGAGGGGTGCCCGAGGGCGGTCAGGAATCCCAGGTCCGCCTCGGCGACGGCTCGCCTTCCCGTGGTCCGGCGGATCTCGTCCATCAGCTCGTAGAGCCGCTCCAGCTTGCGGACGAACACGCCGATGTCGTAGGCGGCGCCGGTGACCGCGGCCGCGGCGGCCAGCTCCGCGCGACGGTCCGGAGCGCGGAGGAGCGCCACCAGGGCCTGCGCCAGCGCTCCGGGGTTCCGCTTCGGGACGATGATCGCGTCCCGGTCGTGGTGCAGGATGTCGGACAGCCCGTCGGCGTCGGTCGCGACGATCGGGCGGCCCGCCGCGAGCGCCTCGAACGCCGTGAGCGGGGTCCCTTCCCACAGCGAGGGGAACGCCACGACGTCGAACGCCGCGAGGGCACCGGCGACGTCGCGCGTGTAGCCGGCGAAGCGCACCCGCCCGGCGACGCCCAGGCGCTCGGCGAGCGCCTCGAGGTCGCTCGCGAGCTCGCCCTCGCCGACGATGCAGAAGTGCGCGTCGGGCACTTCGTGGAGCACGGTCCGGGCGGCTTCGACGAGGTACTCGTTGCCCTTCGCGGGCATCAGGCGCGTGATCGTCCCGACGACCGGTCCCTCCGCCGGCAGGCCGAGCCCCGACCGGACGGACCGCACCTCCTCGGGAGTCCTCCCGCCCGCGAAATCGTCCACCGGCGCGCCGAGGTAGACCACCCGCGTCCGCGCCTCGGGGACGAGGCGCGCCCGCGTCACGAACTCCGCCGTCGAACGCGAGACCGCGATGGCGAGGTCCGTGTGCGGCGCGAGCAGGCGGTCGGCGACCTTCTGGAACCAGGGCGTGTCGGTGAGGTTCGCGTGCTCGTGCAGCAACGCGGGCCAGCCGCGCCGGGCGGCCGCCAGACGTCCGAACGTCGTGGCGCCGTAGCCGTGGAGGTGCAGGATGTCCGCCTTCCGGCGGTCCAGCGCGCCGAGGAGGGCCGTC
>JAPOWL010000371.1 GCA_026707615.1 Acidobacteriota bacterium
GGAGCGCCGCGGCGCAAGCTCCTGGGGCGGTGGGGGCTGGGGCCGACCCGGAGCCTGCGACGGGTTGGCGGCGCTAGCGCAGACGCCGCCGGGGCGTCCGGGAGCCCCGGTGACCGCTCGTGCGGGGCCGGGAACGCGGACCCGGCGCCCGGCCGTCCCCCGCGCTCCGGACTGCGTCGAGCACGTCCACGAGCGCCAGGTCGAGCTGGCGGCGGTGCCGATCCACGCGCGCCAGCTGCACGCGGACCCGGTCGCCCAGGCGGTACGTCCGGCCCGAGTGCTCGCCGTGGAGCAGGTGCTGCTCCGTCACGAACCGGTAGTAGTCGTCGGACATGCTCGACACGTGCACGAGCCCCTCGACGAACGGCTCGGCGAGCTCGACGAACAGGCCGAACGGCGCGGCGCCCGTCACGTACCCGTCGAACTGGTCGCCGACCCTGTCGGCCATGAACCGCACCTTCTTCCAGTGCGCGAGCTCGCGCTCCGCCTCCTCGGCCCGCCGCTCCCGCTCCGAGGTCCGGCGCGCCATCTCCGGGAGCTCCTGCTCGAGTGCCTGCCGGCGCTCGGCGTCGAGCGTCCCGTGCCGCGCCGCCCGGAGCATCCGGTGCACGACGAGGTCGGGATACCGCCGAATCGGCGACGTGAAGTGCGTGTAGCTGGTCGCCGCGAGCCCGTAGTGGCCGAGGTTGGCGGGGTCGTAGCGCGCCTGCTGCATCGTGCGCAGCATCAGCAGGGCGATGGGGCGAGCCTCCGGGCGCTCCGCCAATCCGTCCATCAGCCGCTGGAAGTGCACCGGCTCGACGGCACCCGGAGGCGCCGCCAGACTGAAGCCGAGCGTCGCCGCGAACGCCTCGAAGTCTTCGACCCGAGCCGGATCCGGGGCCTCGTGGACCCGGAACAGGGCCGGCGTGCCGGCCTGCAGGAGATGGTGCGCCACGGTCTCGTTCGCGGCGAGCATGAACTCCTCGACGATGCGGTGCGCAACGTTGCGCTCGGCGGCCACGATCGCCTCGACGCGGCCGGCATCGTCGACCTGGAACTGCGCCTCCGGCAGGTCGAAGTCGATCGACCCGCGCCGTCGCCGACGCTCGTGCAACCGCTCGAAGACGGCCGCCATCCGCTCGAACAGGGAGCCGAGATGCGCTCCCGGCGCGTCCGCTCCGAGCTGGCCCCCGGTCAGCATCGCGTTGACCTGCGCGTAGGTCATGCGTGCGTCGCTGTGGATGACGCCGTCGTGCAGCTCGTAGCGCACGACCTCGCCGCCCGCACCGATGTCCATCACGCAGGACTGGACCAGGCGGTCGACGCCGGGATTGAGGCTGCACAGCCCGGTGGCGAGCTCCGGCGGAAACATGTGCACCGCGCGATCCGGAAAGTACACCGACGTTCCCCGCTCGCAGGCCGCCAGATCGAGCGCTCCGCCCGCCGGCACGTAGTGGGCGACGTCCGCGATGTGCACCCCCAGCCGGTAGCGCCCGGCGGGCAGCTCCTCGAGCGTCAGGGCGTCGTCGAAGTCGCGCGCGGTCTCGCCGTCGATGGTCACGGTGGTCAACCCGCGGAAGTCCGTCCGCCCACCGAGGTCCCGGGCGCGCACCTCCCTGCCGAGGCGCTGCGCTTCGGCGACTGCGTCGGCCCCGTGCGCGTCGGGCAGGCCGTGCTTGCGAATGACGATCCGCGTGTCGACGCCCGGCGCCTCGATGTCTCCGAGCACCTCGGTTACGCGCCCGGCCGGATCGTGCGCCGCGGTCGGCCACGCGGTCAGCTCGACCTCCACCATGTCCCCCGGCTCCGCGCCGCCGCGAGCTTCGGCCGGCACGCGGACGTCGGTCAGGATGCGGTGGTCGAACGGCACGACGAGCGCCGCGCCGCGGGCGTCGTCCTCGAAGCGGCCGACCAGCCGCGACCGCGCCCGCTCGACGACGCGGACGATGGAGCCCTCCGCCCGGCCCGCCCCGCGCTCGCGCTCCAGGCGTGCGACCACCCGGTCGCCGTGGAGGGCCGGGTGCAGGCGGCTCGCCGCGACGTAGAGTTCGCCCTCGAGCCCGTTCACCGGTTGGTCGGGCCTGCCGAATCCGACGCCGCGGGGGTTTACCCGCCGCCGCCCGGTCACGAGCCGCATGCCCTCGGGCGCGCCGTAGCGGTTC
>JAPOWL010000372.1 GCA_026707615.1 Acidobacteriota bacterium
CCCCGCCGCGGGAGCGCAACAGGCTGAGCCCCCGCCTCTTCCCGCCCCCGACCTCTACGCCGGTTCGCCGTACCTGCGCGAGCTGCGCAACTCTCTGGTCTACGGCGAGATCTGGGAACGCCCCTACCTGTCGAAGCGCGACCGAAGCCTTATCACGATCGGGGTGCTGCAGGCCCTGGCCCGCGAGGAGCTGGCGATCCACATCCCGCGCGGCCTCGACAACGGGCTGACGCCGGAGGAGATCTCCGAGATCATCCTCCACGTCACCTTCTACGCGGGCTGGCCGACCGGCGTGCAGGCGTCCATCACGGCGGCCGAGGCGTTCGAGGCGCGAGGGCTGACGCTCGGGGAGTTGCCGCGTGCCCCGGCGCCCGAGACCGAGATCACGACGCCGGGCGGGCTGAGCGACGCCTACGCGGCCGTGCCACGCCTCGGCGCCCTCAGGAACAGCCTGCTCTACGGCGACATCTGGGAGCGGCCGTTGCTCTCGAAGCGGGACCGGAGCCTCGTCACGGTGGCCGTCAACCAGGCCCTCTACGTCACGAACGAGCTGCGGCTGCACATCGACCGCGCCCTCGACCAGAACGGCGTCACGCCGCAGGAGCTCTCCGAGGTGATCCTGCACGTCACCTTCTATGCCGGCTGGCCCGCCGCGGTGAACGCGGGCCGGCTCGCCACCGCGGCGCTCCGGGAGCGCGGCGTCGACTTGGGCGAGCTCAAGTAGCGGCGATGCTCTGGCCCCGCGGTCGGGTCCCGGACTGACGCGAGTCCACGGCGTGCGGGCGGCTCGGCTTCGCCTGCCGCTTCGAACGCGCGTCGGTGCGGCCGTGGTCGGCTGCCTCGCGGTCGCCAGCGCGGCGCGGTCGGCGGCTCGCAACGCCGCTCTGTCGGGCCCCGGGATGGCGGCGCGGATTTCGGCATCGCCCTTGCGTGACCCCGTGGTACGATGGCGGGCGCGGTCGCGCTCCGGGATGCCGCCCGACCCTGCCGTTCGCCACGGGAGGGCAGCAGATGGACGCCGAAACGATGGAGCAGCGCATCAACGATCTCGATCGCAGGGTGGGACGCGTGGAGCAGATTCTGCCCACCTTGGCGACGAAGGCCGACCTCCTGGCGACGAAGGCCGAGCTCGAGGCCGCCATCGCAGGCGCCATCGCAGGCGCCATCGAGCCCCTCGCTACCCGCGCCGAGCTCCACGCCGCCATCGCCGAATCGGAGGAGCGGATGCGCCGTCACTTCGACGTGGTGGCCGAGAGCCTCCGCGACGATATCCGGCTGATTGCCGAAGGGCTCGGCGCGCTGTCCGAGCGCCTCGGCTAGCGCCCCCCCTTCTTGCGTTTTCCGGGCGGCTGGGTCTACTGTGCTGGGGTGGTGGCGCCCGACCGGATCGGCCTCCGACCGGCGGCGCCCCTGGAGGCTCTCGAGATGCCCAGGAACACCTTCGTGGCCGGCGCCGTCGTTCTCGTCGTCCTCGCCCTGGCGGCGCCGCCCGCCGCCGCGCAGCCCGGCGGAGAGCGCACGATGCCGATGCGCACGCCGGACGGTCAGCCCGACGTCTCCGGCATGTTCACGTTCCGCACGCTGACCCCCTTCCAGCGGCCGGCGCAGTTCGAGGGCGTCGAGCGGCTGGCGGCCGAGGATGCCGCGGCGTTCGAGGCGGCGGAGCGCACGCGGCTGAACCGCGACCTGTTCGACCCCGAGAAGGGGGCGGCCGGCTATCGTCCGCGCTCCGAGGGCGGAGTGCTCTCCTACAACGAGTTCTGGTACGAGCGGGGCATCGAGCTGACCGCCGACAAGCGGACGGCGCTCATCGTCGATCCGCCGGACGGCCGGATCCCCTACACCGACGAGCACCGCGAGGCGCGGCGCATCCGCCGGCTCAACCTGCGCAACGGGTTCGCGGATCACTACACCGACCGCAGCCTGTCCGACCGCTGCATCCTCGGCTTCAACGCCGGGCCGCCGATGACCGCCGGTTCCTACAACAACAACGTCCAGATCATGCAGATTCCAGGCTACGTGGTGATCTACAACGAGATGGTGCACAATCCGCGCCTCATCCCGATCGACGCCGAGGCGCCGCGCCACGGCCTGCGGCAGTGGTCGGGCGAGTCGCGCGGTCGCTGGGAAGGCGAGA
>JAPOWL010000013.1 GCA_026707615.1 Acidobacteriota bacterium
CGCTCCAGGAACCCGACCGCGCGCCGCGTCGCGCGCTCGGTGCGCACCCGCAGACTGGCGGGAAGGGCAGCGCGCCACGCGGTCCAGGCGCGCAGCGTGTGCGCGGTCAGGTCGGGGCTGCTGCGATCGAACGGCAGCGCCCCCCAGCCGCGGCAGAACGTCGGGATGCCGCCGTCCGCGTTCTGCAGGTCGAGGAGCCAGCCGATCCCGGCGCAGGCCGCCTCGCGGTGCTCGGCGTCGTCGGCGCCGAGCACGTGGAGCGCGAGCAGCGCCCCCGGCGTGTCGTCGGCGTCCGGCACGCCCCCCGGCAGGTCGGTCCAGGCCCAGCCGCCCGGGGCGGCGTCCGTGTAGACGTGGCGCTCCCGGTACTGCTGATCGAGCAGCCAGCGGCGGAGCGCCGCGCACCCGCGGGGCCCGATCCGCTCGCGCCAGCCGCGGCGGCGGGCCAGCGCGTTGACGCTGAGCGTCGTCGCCCAGGTGGCCAGGTTCGTGTCGATGGGCCAGCTCCCGTCGGCGCGGACGGAGCGCTCCAGGAACTCCACGCCGCGATCCACCACGGGATGCGCCGTCTCGCCGGCCGCCACGAGGCTCATCACGACGAAGCTCGTGAGCGGCGCCGCCTCGAGAAAGCCCCCGCCCCGCGGCTGGATCGCCTCCAGCCGGCGCAGGGTGCGGGCGCGGGCCGCCCGCCGCGCGAGGCGCGCCAGCGGGTTGCGCGTGGGGCGTTGACGGTGGCGCGCCTGCCCGATGGCGATCAGGGCCGGCAGGGCGTAGCTGACCACGGGAAGCCGCAGCCAGCGGTAGAAGGCCGGCGGCACCGCGGCCAGCTCGAACGGCAACTGGGGCACGTGACGCCAGCCGCTGCCGATCGTCCCGCTGCCGATCGTCCCGCCGCCGATCGTCCCGCTGCCGCCGTTCCGCCCGCCGTCCGGCACGCGCCCCCCCGGTCCGTCCGGCCCGAGCAGCCCGGCCAGCGCGAGCACGGTCAGGATGGGCACCGAGAACGTGCGGTCCTTGCCGTAGCGCCGGCTGATCGCGCGCGCGAGCGGTCGCGGCTCCAGGCTGCCGGCGGCGCGGAGCATCCAGTCGCGCGCACGCTCGACGGCCGCGCGTTGCCCGGCCTCGTCGCAGCCTGCGATGGCCAGCGCCGCCCAGCAGAGCGCGGTCGTGCTGACGTTGCTGGGGCTGTCGGTGGTGTCGCCCCAGCCGCCGTCGGCGTTCGCGGATCCGACCAGCCAGGTCACGCCTCCGCGGACGAGCGTGTCGAGGGACGGACGCGGCCGGCGGCGGCCGACCAGCGCGAGCGCGATTACGGCGGTGGCCGTCGAGAGCGCGGACGACGACAGCTCCCCGGTCCAGTGCCCGTCCGGCGTGCGGGCCGCGAGCACGCGGTCCGTGATGCGCTCGAGGGTCGCGTCCCGCTCCCCGAGCTCGTCCGGCCGCCGCGGGTCCGCCGGGGCGAGAACGCCGGCCGCGGCCCGCGCCGGTGGATCGAGGTGTTCGCTCGCAGGCCCAGGTGCGCGGTCGGCGTCGTGGCCGACCCGATCCGCACCGCGCGGTGGATCGAGGTGTTCGCTCACAGGCTCAGGTGCCCCAGTGCGAGCAGGGCGTAGAACGTGTACTCGCAGTCCTGCACGTCGTCGCCCCAACTGCCGTAGAAGCCGCCGGAGTTGGTCCAGAGGCTGTCGACGAAGTCGAGGCACGGCTCCCGGAGCGGCTCGAGCGGCGCGTGCGCTCCCGCAAGCGCGTGCAGCGCGGTGGCCGTCGAGAGCAGGTCCGGAATCGGCGCCGCCGCCGACGCGCGGAACCCGCCTTCGGGCAGGTGCCGGGCCCGGAGCCACGCGACCGCGTCCGGCTCGGCAGGTCGGTCGAGGCGCCGCTGGACGGTCACCGCGGCCGCGGTCGGGGGTGTCAGGCCCGTCGGCGAGCCCGGCCGGTTGCCGTAGCCCCCGTCGGCCGCGCGCAGCCCGGTCAGGGAGTCCAGGAGACGATCCGGCGCCGGGAGCGCGACGCCCAGGTCCTCGTAGGCGCCGAGAGCCAGGAAGCAGCCGTACGCGGTCCCGTGGTCCGCCCCGGCGGTCTGGCTGTAGCCGCCGTCGGGCGTGCGCCAGGTCTCGAGGTGCCCGACGAGTGCGGCGGCCGGCGCCTCTTCCGCGGCCCCGATGTCGGCCCAGCAGCGGGCGAGGCAGGCGGTGTGCACGAAGTCGAGCCCGGTCGGGTCGTCGTGGCGCTCCAGGAACCCGCGCACCTCGGCGGCCGGCAACTCGCGCCGCAGGGCGGTCAGGGCCTCGAGGCCGAAGACGGTGTAGTAGAGGTCGCTCGCCCCGTCGCGATCCTGGAAGCCGCCGTCCGGATTCAGCCGTGCCGCGAGGAAATCCGCCGTCAGGTCCGCCGCGTCACCGAGCAGCGTCGGCGACAGCCTGGCCACCTGCAGCATTTCGAGCCTCAAACTCACTGCACCAGCCCTGGATCTCGACGCTGAAGATCTTGCCGACGACCCGGCGGAGCAGTCCCTTGAGGCTGGGGTTCGTCAGGCCGGGGAGGCAGCGGATCGCCTCCTCCTTGTAGCCCTCCATGAGGCGGCGGCTGCGGCCCGCGGCGTCGAAGCGCTCGAGCAGCTCGCGGACCTCGTCGGAGCGCCCGTCGGCGGCCTGCTCGCGGCGCCAGGCCGCCTCCAGCCGCGCGCGCACCTCCGGCTCGGACTTCGCCTGCTCGTAGCCCACGGCGAGCGGCAGCGACGGCCGCAGCGCCGCCACGTCGTCGGGGGCGTCGTCGGACGGCTCGAAGTCGTCCACGTCGTCCCGGATCTGGTAGGCGATGCCCAGCGCGTCGCTGTAGGCGCGCAGCTTGTCGAAGACCTCCGCCTCGGCGCCGGCGCACGCCGCGCCGAGCTCCAGCGCGACGCCGAAGGCCGGCGCGGTCTTCTGGCGGAAGATCTGCAGCACCTGCTGCGAGCTGAGGGGCCGCGGGCTGCGCGCCCACGCCAGCTCCTCGCCCTGCCCGAGGCAGAGCGTGCGGTGGCCGCGGGCCGCGATGGCCGTCATCCGGGCACGGATCTCCGGGGCGAACTCGCTCTCGGCGAGCAGCCGGTAGCCCTCGCCGACGAGGAGGTCCCCGACGTTCAGCGCGGCCGGCACGCCGTGCGAGGCGTGCAGCGTCGGCTCGCCGTAGCGACGGGCGTCGCCGTCCTCGATGTCGTCGTGCACCAGCGAGGCCTTGTGGAAGCACTCTACGGCCACCGCCACCTTGCGCAGGGCATCGGGAGGCGGTGCGTGCGGGTCGTCCTGCAGGGCCTGGTGCACGCACACGGTGAGACAAGGCCGCCAGCGCTGGCCGGCGCGGGTCAGCTCGCCGCGGGCCAGCGTCTCGGTCTCGCCCTCGGGCGGGCCGCCGAAGATCTCGTCGAGCGCCGCCGGGGCGAACCAGCTCTCGACGTCCTTGCGCAGCGCGTCGAGATCGAGCCGCCGGGTCCGGTCGTCGCTGGTCGCGTGGATGAAATCCCAGACCCATTCGACGTCCACCCCGGTGTCCTTGCAGTCGTCCTGCAGCAACGGGATCGCGACGCCCGGGATGGCCGCCGCCTCCATGAACGGGTGGGCCCGCTCCAGCACCGAGAGGCAACTCACGCCGACGATCGCCTCGATCTTGCCGGTCTGGATGAGCGCCATCACCAGCGCCGAACCCTCGGCCACGAGCACGGCATAGCCGAGCTTCTCGGCTTCCTCCTGCAGGTCCTGGATGGTGCAGAGGCCGCACTGCTTGCACAGCAGGCCGAACTCGTCGAACGGGGCGGGGCAGCGATCCTCCACCCGCAGGCACTTCGGCAGCAGCAGGAGGCGCCGGTCGTAGGGGACGGCGGCCAGGTGCTCGCGCCACGTCTCGTTGCCGAGCAGCACGCCGACGTAGTCGAGGTACTTGTCGTCGATGCCGTGCGCGCGGACGACTTCCTCGGACCGGGCGCGCAGCTCATCCAGCACCAGCGGCGGCGTGATCTCGCTCCGGCGCGCCGCCACGTAGGCCTGGACCTGCCGCAGCATCACCTCGCGCTCCGTCCGGGTCTGCGGGATGGTCTCCTGCGGCGGCCGCATCGCCGTCGGCGGCACCGCGCGCGGGAGGTTGACGACCGGCAGTGGGTAGCTCACGAGCCCCTTCCGTGGATGGTTGTCCGGCTAGCTGTAGGCCCCGAACCCGAAGAACCAGTGCTTCTTGGCGAACGCGTACGCCCAGTGCTCCTCCGGAATCTCGTTGCCCGGGTCGTACTGGCTGCTGCGCGGCGTCAACTCCGCCAGCTCCGCGGAGGCCGTCTGCCGCTGCGTCGTGTCCCGCGCCCCGTGGCGCGCCACGAGCTCGCGGACCAGATCCGGCCGTTCCAGCACGATGCAGCCGCGCGTGGTACGCGCCGCCGTCTCGCGGAAATCCTTGAGGAACGACGAGGCCGTCATCGTCTCGTAGACGCTGGGCCGATCATAGACGGTCTCGGTCGCGAACTGGATGATCGGGCACGGCTCGATGTCCCCGTAGGGGCTGATGTGATGGCTCACGCCGGTCGCCATGGGACAGAGCGCCTGCCCCTCGTCGTCCCAGTACGCGTCGATGATGGCAATCGGCAGCCTCGCGCGCATGCGGACGACGAAGCGGCGCACGCGGAGCACCTCCTCCGGCGTCAGCGCGATCTCGGCCGTCGGCTGCGGGCCGACGACGCGGTACGTATGGAACCAGGCGTAGTGCACGCCAAGGTCGATGAGCCGCCGCAGCCACGATTCCCGGACGAGGTCGTCGATGTTCGTCTTGCACACGCTGGTGGCCACGCCCGTCACCAGGCGGTTCCGGGTGCAGGCTTCCAGCCCCGCCAGCGACTTGTCGAGAACGGCCGTCCGTCCCCGGCGCTCGTCGCTCACCACCGAGGTGCCCTCGATGCTGACCAGCGGGGTCACGTTGCCCAGACGGCGCAGCTCGGCCGCCCGCGCGTCGTCGATCAGGTGGCCGTTCGTGAAGAGCTGGAAGTAGCAGTCCGGGTGCGCCGCGAAGAGGTCGAACAGATCGGGGTGCAGCAGCGGCTCGCCCCCCAGGATGCCGAAGTAGCTGTTGCCGTGCCGCTTGGCGTCGCCGACGATGCGGCTGAGCTCGTCGATCTCGATCTTCCGGCTCGGCGCCTCGACGTCCACCCAGCAGCCCTGGCAGCGCAACTGGCAGCCCGAGATGACCGAGATGAAGAGAAACGGGGGGAAGTGCTCGCCCCGCTTGAGCCGCCGCTTGTAGAGCTGCACCGAGCGGACGCCCTTGACGCCCATGTTCCAGACCAGCTTGCGCAGGGCGCGCGGGTCGGGCTCGGTGAGCATTCGTCTGGCCAGTCCGAGCACCACCTGATCACCCCTCCTGCCGCGCCGCGGCGGCGGCTTCGTCGATGGCGGCCTGCGCCCGGGCCTTGGCCGCCTCGGCCTTGGCCTGGATCTCGTCGAGGGTGGGCAGGCTCGCCAGCACCTCGGCCGGGATGTCGAGGTTCTCCTGCAGCTTGACGAGGCACTTCTGGCGCTCCTTGAGCGCCCGCTCCTCGTCGCGTTCCTTCGAGAAGCGCGACTTCGCCTTCGCGCTCCGGTCGCGCAGCGCCGCATAGATGTCGCCGCCGAGCAGGGCCGAGATGTCGACCTTCATCGCCTCGCGGCGCACGTCGTCCGCCTGGATCTCGCCGCCGTGGATCGGCCCGTGGCGGTACTTGGGGAAGAGGATCGCCACCTCGGGGCAGACGCGCGAGCAGGCCGGGCAGTCGGTCTTGCAGTTGTCGTGGTTCTGGACCTGGATCTGGCCGCCCTTCGAGACGCCGTAGACGTCGAAGAGGCAGAAGCTCAGGCACTGCATGCAGTTCGTGCAGCGGTCGAAGTCGATGACGGGGAACCAGGGCTTCCAGCCGCCCGGCTCGCGCACCTCACACTCGCCCCGGATGGCATCCACCACCGCCGCCACCCCGTCCGCCGTCGCGCCGGCGATGTCCCGGAACCAGACCCGGCCGCCGGAGTCGCCGACCGCCTCCGCCGGGTGGCGCTCGGTGAAGCGGCCCAGCACCGCCAGCGCGTTGCCGTCTTCCGCCCGCGCCGGCGCGGCGGCGCCGCCCGCTCCGACCCGCGTCACGCGGTAGCCCCGGTCGAGCAGCGTCTGCATCACGGCGAAGCGCTGCGCCCCGTCCAGGGGCTCGGCGCCGCGCCCCTCGTACAGCGCCACCCGCAGCACGGGGAGCGACAGCGCGCCGGCGCCGCTCATCGGCTCTCTCCTTCGTTCGGCTTCACCATCGCCTCCACCACCGCCTCGGCCGTCTCTTCGCGCATGTTGAGAATCGTCGCCCGCTCGGCGTCCAGCGGCGCCCCCGCCGACGAGAAGAGCCAGCGCACCGCGCGCGGGTAGCAGGCGGCGAGCGTCACCCCGTCGCCCGCCGCTATCTCCGCCAGCCGCGGATCCCGGCGCGCCGACATCTCGCACAGGTCGGGCACCGCGTCGAAGTCGGCCCCGGATGCCGCCAGCGCCTCCAGCACCGCGTCCTTCACCTTGCGCGGCACCACGCGGGCGTAGGCGCAACGGCAATAGATCAGGTTGGGCGCCGGCGCCGCCGTGGTCGGGGTCTCGGGCATCACGCCGTCGCCAGACGATAGGTCGGCGTCGGCCGGCCCGGACGGAAGTGCTCGACGTGCTCGACCTCCGCCCGGCGGTCCGGTCCCGCCGCCTCCCACGCCGCGAGGGCCGCGAGCGCCGCCTCGCGCAGATGCAGGGGTTCGTGCTCGGCGCGCAGGTTGACGATCAGCTCGGCCGCGTCGACCGGCGCCTTCAGCGTGTGGGCCAGCTCGGCGCCCCGATCCCCCGCGACCAGGTTGAGGACCGCGATGTCCGCGGGCAGCTCGTCCGCCGTCAGCGTCATCTTGAGGTGGGCGATCTCGCCCGCCCCGACCGCGTCCGCCATGCCGCCGGCGAGCTCGTGGAGCAGGGCGTTGCCGTCGAACGGGGCCGCGGACCGGACGCGCACCGTGGCGTTCAGCCAGCCGAGCCGCGCCTCGCCCTCGGCGTAGGTGTCGTAGTCCACGTCGGGGGCCGCGCCGAGGCTCATCGAGCCCCGGGTCACCCGCTCGACCCAGGGTTCCAGCCCGTCGCCCTCCCGCGCCGACATCGCCAGCACCTCGGCCTGCGGATAGCGCTCCGCCAAGGCCTCGCGCAACCGCCCGAGTCGCGCGCCGTCGAGCAGGTCGACCTTGTTCACCACGATGACGTCCGCCTCCGCGAGCTGCCGGTCGTACACGTAGAGCACCTTCGGCGAGAACGAGCGCCCCGCCTCCAGCCCGAGCACCCGGAGGGCGCGGAGCGGATCGACCAGCACGCTCAGCGGCGCGATCTCGAAAGCGTCACCGTACATGCGCCGCAGCGGATAGCTGACGGCGGCCCGGAGATCGGTGCAGCTCCCCACCGGCTCGGCAAGGAATACGTCCGGGCGGGCCTCCGCGTTCAGTCGGTCCGCCGCCTCCATCAGGGTGTTGAACCGGCAGCAGAAGCATCCGCCGGTGATCTCCTCCACCGGGAAGCCCTGCGCGCGGGCGAGCGTCGTGTCGACGAGCCCGACGCTCTGGTCGTTGGTGATCAGCCCGACCCGCCGCCCGCGGTCGGTCAGCAGGCGCGCGAGCCGGACGATGGCCGTCGTCTTGCCGGCCCCGAGGAAGCCGCCGACCATGACGTAGCGCGCTCGCACCCCCGACGAGCGTTCTGCGGCGCGGGCTCCCGGCGCGCCGTCCGGCGCCGCGGTCCCGGGCTGCGATCCTTCTTCCGTCATTCCCCGTCGCCCTCGCGGCGGCTCTCCAGCATGCGATCGATGGTCGCGTCGAGCACGTGCACGTACTCGTCGACGTCCAGACTGTCCGGATCCGCCGAACCGTCGACGGCGTAGAGCCAGCCGTCTTCGTAGGGTGCGGACTCGACCAGCGTGATGTCGGCGTCGAGCGCCGCGTTGCTTCCGGCGAAACGGCCGGATGCCACGGCGTAGATGTCCGAGACGGCCTTGAACCCCTCGATCGAGCCGATCGGCTGGCCCACCTGAACCGGCGCGCCCGCCTCGAGCGCGAACACGCATTCTACTAGGTCGCCCAGCATGCGGGTGGCGAACGTGGTCAACCCGACCCGCCAGCGACCGGCGGCGTCCCGGCGCAGCCAGTAGTGCGAGCGCGTGAAGCGGTGGTCGACCGGCAGGCGAGTCGCGAACCGGGAGCGCCTGTAGCGCACGAAGGGGCTCGGGGACGGCATCGTCAGGACGGACGCGCCGCCGAGGAGACGGCGCCCGCGAGCAGCGCTCCGGTCATCGCCTCCAGGTCGGGCGGATCGGTGAGATGACACCACGACAGCCGCACCGCGCCGGCTTCCTGCTCGGCCGGCAGGCCCATCGCGGCCAGCACGTGGCTGCAGGTGTAGGACTGCGAGGTGCAGGCGGCGCCGTCCGAGATGGCGGCCAGCCCGGCCCAGGCCTCGATGAGCGCCTCCTTGTCCCAGCCCGGAATCGAGAGGTTGACGATGTAGGGCAGGCGGCGGCCGGGGTCCCCGTGCACCCGCGGCGCGAGCGGGGCCAGGCCCTCGAGCAGGCGCTCGCCGAACGCGCCGGCCGCCGCGAGCCGCGCGTCGTGCTCCTCGAGCGCCAGCTCGGCGGCCCTGCCGAACGCGGCGATCGGAGCGACCGGGAGCGTGCCGGGCCGCAGGCCCAGCTCCTGCCCGCCGCCGTGCAGGAGGGGCGTCAGCGGGGGGCGCGCGCCGTCCCGATGCCGGGCGAGCAGGGCGCCGACGCCCTTGGGGCCGCAGATCTTGTGGCCGCTGGCGCTGATCAGATCGACTCGCGGATGCCGCAACGCGGCGAGGGCCTTGCCGAATCCCTGTGCAGCATCGACGTGCAGGAAGGCCGGCGAGCTCGCCAGCCGATCCGCGATCTGGGGAATCGGCTGCTCGATGCCCGTCTCGTTGTTGACCTGCATCACGGACACGAGCAGCGTGTCGGGGCGGAGCGCCGCGGCCACGCGCTCGGGGTCGATCCAGCCTCCTGGTTCCGGATCGAGCAGCGTCAGCTCGAAGCCGCGCGAGGCGAGCACGCGTAGCGGTTCCAGCACCGCGTGGTGCTCGATCTTCGTGCCGACGAGGTGCATGCGCCGCTCCGCGCGCCCGAACGACTCCAGGCCGAGGATGGCGAGGTTGTTGGACTCGGTGGCGCCGCTCGTGAAGACGACCTCGTTGCGGCGGACGCCCGCCACCCGCGCGACGTGCGCGCGAGCCCGCTCGACGGCCTGCCGCGCGACCCGCCCGTAGGCGTGCGTGCGGCTTCCGGCGTTGCCGAAGTCCACCTCGGCGTAGCGTCGGAACTCCGCCTGCACCCGCGGGTCGATGGGGCAGGTCGCCGCGCAGTCCAGGTAGACTGGCCCGGGTCGTTCTGGCGGTGGCACGGTGGCTCCGGACTGTCCCCACCCCCCTCGCGGCCCCGCGCCCGCTCGCCTTCATCGACCTGGACGGTGGCAGGGTGGCTCCCGATTGTAGCCTCCGGAGCAGGCGCCGCGTGCCGCCGGAGCAGGCGCCGCGTGCCGCGGCTGGGTGGCGGACGGCCTCCATGCTCGTCGAGGACCACGGACGGGTTCCGCCCGAGCGCGGCCTGGCGCTCGAGACGGATGCGCTGGATGCGCTGGCGCGCGCGGCGCCTGGGGACCCGGTCGCGGCCGAGCGGCTGCTGATCTGGGAATCGGCGTGGCCCGCGGTCATCCTGCCGCGGCGGGGCGAGCCGGCCCGGTGGGTCCGCGGGCGCGCGTGCGCCGCGCGCGGCGTCCCGCTGCTCCATCGGGACTCGGGAGGCGGAGCGGTGGTCGTCGGGCCGGGCTGCCTGACCTTCGCACTGGTGCTGTCGCTCGAGGCGCGCCCCCGGCTGGCGGACGTCGCCCACAGCTACGACTGGCTGCTGGCCCGGGAGGCCGGCGTCCTGGCCCGGGAGGCCGGCGGTCCGGCCTGTGGCGGCATCGGTGCCCGCTCGACCGACCTGGCGCTTCAGGATCGGAAGTTCGCCGGGCACGCCCAGCGCCGTGTCCGCGGCGGCCTGCTCCACCACGGAGTGCTGCTCTACGACTTCGACATCGACCTGATCGACTGCCTGCTGGCCGAGCCCTCGCGTGCGCCGGCGTGGCGGCGGGGCCGGAGCCATCGCGAGTTTCTGACCAACGCGCCCCTCACGCGTGCGGCGCTCGTGCGGAGCCTGCGTCGGCTGCCGGCGGCGCTGGGACGATGAGGAAGCCCCCTGAGGCCCGCCCCCGGCGCACCCGTGGTCAACGCGCCTCGGAACGGCTACGCTGAGTGCCCCACGGCGCGCGTCGGGTGGCCCGGAACGCGACCCGCGCGGGCCGGTGGTCGGGAACCCACCGGGAACTCATGTGGAGGGAAGCACATGCTGAAACGAGTCGGACTCCTGGTTGCCGTCGGCCTGCTGGCCGCGGGGCCCGCCGCCGCGCAGGACGCGGACGCGCAGGCGGCTCTGAGGGCCGCGGCGGACACGATGGGCGTCACCGACATGACGTCCATCCGCTACAGCGGAAGCGGCTGGCTGGGCCGCCTGGGCCAGAACTTCGCCCCGGCCGACGACTGGCCGCGCTACGAGCTGGCGAGCTACGAGCGCACCATCGACTTCGAGACGAATTCCTCCCGGGAGGAGCGGGTCGTGCGGCAGGGGAACTACGCCGCCCGCGGCGGCGGCGTCCCGATTCGGGGAGAGCAGCGCCAGACGCTGCTGGTCCGCGGCGAGCACGCCTGGAACACGCAGATCGACCGCGTGATCCCCATGCCGGCCGCCGCCGAGCAACGGCTGCTGGAGATCTTCCTGACGCCGCACGGGTTCCTGAAGGGCGCCATGGCCGCCGACGACGCGATCGCCATTACGCGGAACGAGTACGGCCAGCGGGTGACCGTCGTCTCGTTCATCGCCCTCGACCGCTACCGCATCAACGGCACCATCACCGAGGACCACGTGATCGAGCGCGTGCAGACGTGGCTGCCGAACCCGATCGTCGGGGACCTGTACTACGAGACCGTCTACACGAACTACCAGGACGTGGGCGGCGGCATGATGTTCCCGATGAACTGGCACCAGCACCAGGACTTCGATGACGGCGCGCACGAACCCAACGTCAGCGGCGGCGACCACACGTTCGGGCTGACGACCATCGACGGCGTGGAGGTCAACGTCGACGGCGCCGCCCTCACCGTGCCCGACGCGGTGCGGAACGCCACCGTGCCGCCCGTCCGCGTGGAGGCGGAGCAGGTGGCCGAGGGCGTCTGGCTGATGGCCGGCGGCACGCACCACAGCGTGGCGGTGGAGTTCCGCGACTCCGTGGCGGTCATCGAGGCGCCGCTCAACGAGGAGCGTTCGCTCGCCGTCATCGCCGAGGTGATGCGCCTCATCCCCGACAAGCCGATCCGCTACGTCGTGACCACGCATCACCACTGGGACCACCTGGGCGGCATGCGCGCCTACGTCCACGAGGGTGCCACGGTCGTCACGCACGAGGGGAACCGCCCCTACTACCAGGAGGTGCTGCGGGCGCGCCCGTGGCTGCTCGAGCCCGACCGATTCTCGCTGTTCCCGCCCGAGGAGTGGTCGGAGGGCTACATCTTCGAGACGCTGGACCAGAAGTACATCCTCGGCGATCACGAGACGCGGCTGGTCGAGCTGCACCTCGTGCAGGGCCTGGCCCACGTGGCGGGGATGCTGATCGCCTACCTCCCGCAGGAGAAGCTCCTGGTGGAGGCCGACCTCTGGACGCCTCCCGGGCCGGGCCGGCCGGCTCCCGCCGAGCCGAACGCCAGCCACCTGAGCCTCTATCGCAACGTGCAGAGGCTGGGGCTCGACGTGGAGACGGTCGTCCCCCTCCACGGACGCCCGGCGCCGTGGTCCGAGTTCGCGGAGTTCATCGAGGGCGCTCAGTAGGAGCTCGCTGCGGCAGGAGCCCGCGCGGCAGGCGTCTCGCGCCGACGAGCTCCTGCCGCCCCGTTCAGGGCGCCGTCGTCGAGGGTGGGCGCTCCCGCCGGCCGTGCGGCGGCGCCCACCCATCTCCGGCCCGAGGTCGGTTCCGGGCCTCGGGGAAGCCTGCGCGAGCGGCTCGCGGGCCCGCTCCCCGTCACCTTCGGCCGTGCTGCCTCCCCCGCAGCATCCCGACCCGGCCGCCCTTCGGAGATTCGAGTAGGATCCGGCGCATGACGATCACGAGCACGTGGATTGCACTCGCCCTCGCGTCGACGTTCGTTGTGGCGGTGGGTCCCGCCGCGGCCGCGGCACCCCAGAACCTGGACGCACCCCCCGACGTCGGCGGCGTGCCGGCCGACGCGGAGGTCACGGACTCGGGCCTCGCCTACAAGGTGCTGCAGGAAGGTAGCGGCTCGCGGCGTCCCAATCGACTGTCGACGGTCAGCGTCCACTACACCGGCTGGCTCACGAACGGGACGCTCTTCGACAGTTCGGTCCCCACCGGCCGGCCGGCGACCTTCCCCCTCAACCGGGTGATCGGCGGCTGGACGGAGGGCGTCCAGCTCATGGTGGTGGGCGAGAAGCGGCGTTTCTGGATCCCGGCCGAGCTCGGCTACGGCGACCGCGGATTCCAGAACATCATCCCCGGCGGCGCGCTGCTCGTCTTCGACATCGAGCTCGTCAACATCCAGTAGCGGCGCGGTCCGGCCGGGACGGTTCGAAGCCGCGCCGACCGGAGCGACCCGGTCCGCGGTACCGGCCGGCAGCGTTCAGTCGGCACGCCAGATGGCGCGTACGGCGCCGGGGAGCCGTAACCGGTGCCGCGCGCCGCACCGCGGGCACTCGACCCCGTCCTTCGTCTCGCGGCCGCCGACGGAGCCGGTGCCAGCCGGCGAGGCGGCGCCGAACGGGCTGACGAGGTACTCGATGTGCAGCATCTGCTGACACTGCGGGCACCGGAACGCCACCACGACGGTCTGCGGCTCGGCGGCGGCAGGATCGTCCGTGACGTCGAGCAAGTCGAAACGTCGGCCCTCGCCGCCGGCGGCGGAATCCGCAGTCCGATCTCGTTCTGATTTCGGTTCGGCGCCAGCGGCAGGCGTCGGGTCCGCGCCGGTCCGATCGCGGTCCGTCATCCTTCCCGACCCGTCACGGCAGCCGCGCGCGATTCGCCCCGAGTCCGTGGCGGCGGCGGGCGCGCACGCGGCCCGGACCGCCGGGGTGGAAGTCCGCGCTGGCACGAGGCTTCCGCATCGCTCGGTCCGGGCTCAGCCTCGCGACCTACTGCCCCGCCACGGCGCCGTACACGTCGTCGCCGACCGGCTCCAGCCACTCGATCGCCAGGTGCTCGCCGTCCGCGTTCGGGAACGTCACCGAGACGTGCGTCAGCGCCTGATCGGGCACCGCGCCGTGCCAGTGGCGGACGCCGCGGGGCAGGAACGCGGTCTCGTGCAGGCCGATGTCGGCCGCCGGCTGCCCTTCCACCTGGTAGCGCAGCCCGCCCTCCTTCACGAAGAGCAACTGGTCGCTGTGCGTGTGCCAGTGCGTCAGGGCGCCGGCCTCGAAGCCCCGCGACGAGACGCGGATGCCCTCCGCGTCGATGCGGAACGAGGTCCCGGTGAAGGGGTTGTCCTGCCCGGCCGGGCGCGCGGCGCCCACCCAGCCGACGGCCACCGCCCCGACGACCAGGAGCAGCAACCCGGCGCGCAGCCTGTCCCGGTTCAACCTGTCGTACATCTCCGACCTCCTGTGGCTCCCAGGGCTCCGCACGTCGAGACCTGCCGTCCGGTCCGGCATCGTGGTCCGAACGGCGAACTCGCGGCCCATCTGAACGCGAACCGCCCATTCAAGTCAACGCGTGACACGAGCGGCCGCGAGGTCGAAGCCGGCGCCGCACGAAGCAGGCCGAGCGGTCGCGGGGTCGAAATCGGCCCGCGCCGGGGCGGGACGGTGTATAAAGGCGGTGCCCCCGGGACGTCGCCCGGGGCGGCGCGCGAGGCGCCCGGTCGACGCCGGCGTTGCAGGCATCCGGGCGCCGGGAGGGAGGTCGCATGCGCACGCGATTGAGGCCGGGGTCGATACGCTCGGCCCCCCGGAGGGGGGCGGCTGCAGCCATGCTGGTCGCCGTCGGCGCTGTTCTCTGGCTCCTGCCGGGGGCGGCGGCCGGCCAGACCCCGGAAGGCTACGCGGCTCCCCGGCTGCCGGGGACGTCGAATCCCGATCTGAACGGCATCTGGCAGGCGTTCACCACGGCCAACTGGAACCTGGAGGCCCACGGGGCGGAGGCGGGACCGTTCGACCGCCAGCTCGGCATGTGGGGTGCCCAGCCTCCGGGGGCGAGCGTCATCGAGGGCGGCGCAATCCCCTACCGGCCCGAGGCCCTGGCCCGCCGGCAGGCGAACTTCGAGCGGCGGCTGGACGTCGACCACGACAACATCAACACGGTGGGCGACCCGGAAGCCAAGTGCTACTACCCCGGCGTGCCGCGCGCCACCTACCTGCCGTACCCGTTCCAGATCATCCAGAGCACGAACCGGGTCGTCATCGCCTACCAGTTCGCGAGCGCGAACCGGACCATCCCCATCGGGGCCACTACCGAGGCCCCCATCGACACCTGGATGGGCTGGTCGAACGGCCGCTGGGAGGGCGACACCCTCGTGGTCGAGGTCACCGGCTTCCACGACCTGCCGTGGCTGGACCGGGCCGGCAACTACCACAGCGCGGGGCTCCGCGTCGTGGAGCGTTACACGCCGATCAGCCCCTATCATCTGCAGTACGAGGCGACCATCGAGGACCCGGACGTCTTCACCCGGCCGTGGACGATCCGGTTCCCGCTCTACCGGCGCATCGAG
>JAPOWL010000145.1 GCA_026707615.1 Acidobacteriota bacterium
GTCGCGCAGCCGCTCCAGGGTGTCGGGGAGGGCGTCCGCGACCACCGGGTCGTAGACGCTGCGGACGAGCATCGTCCCCAGGGGGGCGACGAAGGTGCCGCCGATGAAGGCCACGAGGGGCAGGGCCAGACCGGCCGCGCGCAACCGGGCGCGGCGGCCCGGGCCGTGCCCCGCGGGCCGACCGGCGGCGCTCACTGCGCGAGCCATGCGGCGAAGCGCTCGTTCATCTCGTCGGCGTGGTCGCTCCACCACTCCCAGTCGTTGGCCAGCGCCCGCGTCAGGTGATCCGCCGTGAGCGGCATGTGCGGGTTCATGTCGATGCCGGCCTCGGCGTGGGTGGTGATGAGCGGCACGCCCGACCGTCGCGCCGGGCTGTAGGAGATGTAGCGGCCGACGCCGGCCATCGACTCCGCCGTCGACGCGAAGGCGAGGAAGCGGCGCGCGGCGTCGAGATTGGGGGTGCCGGCGACGATCGCCAGCGGGCCGACGTCGTAGACCTGTCCGTCCCAGACGATGACGAAGGGCTGGTCCTCCGCCACCTGGGCGTTGAAGATGCGCCCGTTGTAGGCCGTGCTCATCACGACCTCGCCGTCGGCGAGCATCTGCGGCGGCTGGGCGCCCGCCTCCCACCAGACGACCTGGTCCTTGATGGTGTCGAGCTTGCGGAAGGCGCGCGCGACGCCCTCCGGGGTGTCGAGCGTGGCGTAGACCTCGTCCACCGGCACGCCGTCCGCGATCAGCGCGAACTCCAGGTTCACGTGCGGGACGCGGCGCATGCCGCGGCGGCCGGGGAAGCGCTCGAGGTCGAAGAAGTCGTCGATCGTGGCCGGCGGCCCGTTCGGGAAGCGCGCCGGATGGTAGGCGTAGACCGTCGAAAAGAACGACGTGCCGACGCCGCACTCCGTCAGGGCGGCGGGGAAGAAGTCGTCCACCGCGGGCGTCCCGTCGGGGCCCGCCGGGAGCATCGCGGGGTCGATCGGCTCCAGGATGCCTTCGTCGCAGCCGCTCACCGCATCGGCGATCTCGACGTCGACGACGTCCCAGTGGACGTTCCCCGTCTCGACCTGCGCGCGCACCTGCGCCAGGCCGCCGTTGTAGCTCTCGAGGCGGATCTCGATGCCGGTCTCCGCGGTGAAGCGCTCGTGGTAGCCCAGGACGCAGGCCCGGGCGTAGGAGCCGCCCCACGAGACGACGGTGAGCGACGGTCCCGCCTCCGTCACGCAGCCCGCCGCGAAGGCGGCGGCGGCGACGGCGGCCAGCCCGGCCAGCACCGCGCCGCGGGCACCGAGCCCGCCGTTCGTCCCCAGGGGCTCCGCCCGGCGCCCAACCCAATCCTTCAGGAGTCCGCGCCGTTCTGCGGCGCAGCCTCCCGGCCCCCCGCTCGCCGCCTGACGGCTCCCGGCGGGCTCGTCGCGACGTGCGGGCGTCGCCCGGGTCATGCCGCCGCCTCCGCGTCCTCGGGATCGGCGTCGAGGGCGCGACAGTCGGTCGGCGTCCAGCCGATCCGGATCCGGTCGCCCACCAGCACCGCGCCGTGCCCCACCAGGTTCGGGACCTTGACGACGAAGTCCGACGAGCCGCACACCGTCACGCGGACCCGCAGGTGGTCGCCGAGAAAGGTCACGTCCTCCACCCGGGCCTCGTACTCGTTGGTGTAGAGGCCGGGCTGGGGGGCGATGGAGACTCGCTCGGGACGGATGGAGAGCGTCGTCGCATCGCCGGGCTCGCACGGCGCCACCTGCAGCGCCTGCACCGTCTCGCCGGCGACGGTCACGTGGCACAGGTCGTCGCGGACGGCTTCGACGCGTCCCCGGAGCCGGTTGTTCTCGCCGATGAAGCGGGCCACGAACGACCGCCGCGGCTCCTCGTAGAGCCCCTCCGGCGACGAGATCTGCTCGATCCGCCCCGCGCGGAAGACGGCGACCCGATCCGACATCACCATCGCTTCCTGCTGATCGTGCGTGACATAGAGCATCGTGACGTCGAGGTCCTGGTGGAGGCGCCGGATCTCGTACTGCAGCTCCTCCCGCAGCCGGCGGTCGAGCGCGCCGAGCGGCTCGTCCATCAGCACGAGTCGCGGCTCGAACACCAGCGCGCGGGCGATCGCCACCCGCTGCTGCTGCCCGCCGG
>JAPOWL010000548.1 GCA_026707615.1 Acidobacteriota bacterium
CTGGTGGACGTTCCGCGTGGAGTCGCGCACGTAGGGGTCTGCCCCATGGAACGGCGCGGACTCCTGGAGGGTCGGCTGGTCGCCAGGGCGGGGCGCGGAGCGGAGCCGCAGGCGACGAACGGCGGGCTGGCGTCGTGGTGACAGCGTCGATGAGAACCTCGGCCGGCAGGAGCGGGATTTGGCGGCGCGCCGCCCGGCTGGTGGCGCTCGCGCTCCTCCTCGGGGCGCCGTGGCACGCGGCCGGCCAGCCGCCGGATACCGCCGCTTCTGCCCCGGCCGTCCGGTTGTTCACCGGCGGCCGCGTGATCGTCGGAGACGGGCGCGTCATCGAGGACGGCGCGGTCCTCGTCCGCGGCGAGCGCATCGTGCGGGTCGGGAGCGCGGCCGAGGTGACCGCGCCGCCGGGGGCGGGCGTCGTCGACCTCGCCGGGCGCACGGTGATGCCCGCGCTGGTCAACACCCACGCGCACCTCGGCTGGGAGGGCTACCGCAGTTGGGGTTCCGGGAACTTCACCCGCGAGAACCTCATCGACCACCTGCACCGCCACGCCTACTACGGCGTCGGCACCATCATCTCCACCGGCAGCGACCGCGAGGAGATCGCCCTCGAGGTGCGGCAGGCGCAGCGCGTGGGCGAGGTCGGGGGCGCGCGCTACCTGGTCTCGCCCGGCGTCGGAACGCCCGGCGGCGGGCCGAACCCCCGGTTCACGAACGACGCCGGCTGGTGGGGGCTGCACGGGGTGAGCAGCCCCGCCGAGGCGCGCGACGTCGTGCGGGCCGAGGCCGCCCGCGGCGTCCGCATCCTGAAGATCTGGGTCGACGCGCGCGACGAGCGGCGGGGGGCGCGGGTGAAGCTCCACCCGGACATCTACGCGGCGGCCCTCGACGAGGCCGCCGTGCGGGACATCCGGGTGATCGCGCATGCGACCACATTGGAGGACCACAAGCGCCTGCTCGAGGCCGGCTGCCGCCGCTTCATCCACATGCCCTACGACACGGCGGTCGACGACGAGTACCTTGCGCTCCTCGCATCGCGGAACGCCTACATCGTCCCCACCATCGGCATGGTCACGCGGCGCGAGCCGTACCGGCGGCCGGTGTACGACGACCCCTTCTTCCAGGAGCAGGTCCCGGAGGAGGTGGTCGCGATGCTGCGGGACGCCGCGGCCGGCGACCCCGCGGCCGCCGGGGGCGCCTCCCCCCGGACCGCCGCGGACGAGGCGCGGGCGCTCGTCATCCGGGACAACTTCCGGCGGCTCCGCGAGCACGTCATCCTGGGCACCGACGCCGGGGCGGTGGGCGACTTCTTCGGCTATGCCGATCACCTGGAGCTGGAGCTCTTCGTGCGGCTGGGCATGACGCCGGCCGAGGCCATCGTGGCGGCCACGACGCGGGCGGCGCAGGCGTTCGGGCTCATCGACACCGGAGCCATCGAAGCGGGACGCGTCGCCGATCTCCTCGTGCTGGATGCCAACCCGCTGGACGACATCCGGAACACGCGGCAGATCGCTGCGGTGTATCTTCGTGGCGTCGAGGTCGACCGTGCCGCCCTGCGCGCGCGGTGGACGGACTGATCGGGGGGCGTGTTGCCGAGCTTGTCCAGGACCCAGTGGTACTTCATCGTCGGCGTGCTCGCCGGCATGGCGTTCTCGTACTACGCCGTCACGGCGCCCTACGAGCGGTTCCCGGGCGTGGTGATCGGCGGCGAGCCGACGCCGCCGCCCGCCGACTGGAACTCCGTCAACGACCACGACGTGGTGCTGATGAAGCTGGGCGGGTTCCCTCCGTTCGTCATCCGCATCGTGTATTCGACCGACGAGGGCGGCATCATCACCGCCACCCGGCCCGACGGCGGCTACTGGGCCGGGCGGGTGCGCGGCGGGCGGCCGGACGGGTGGATCCGTCTCGGCGACGCGACGTATGCGCTGACCGCGACCGAGATCCTCGGCCCGGAGCGGATCCCGTATCTCGAGAGCTTCGGCGAGAAGGCCGGGATACCCATGGGGTACGACTTCGAGGGCGAGGTCGTGCCCGGCGTCAACGAGCCGCTCCACACGTGGGAAGTGTTCTACTGGACACCCAGGTAGGAAGGCCGGGCGCCGGTCCCGGAGGAGGCACCATG
>JAPOWL010000334.1 GCA_026707615.1 Acidobacteriota bacterium
GGAGCGCGTCGTAGGCGGGCAGGATCGCCCCGCCGGGATAGCCGAAGACCGTGGTCACGCCTTCGCGTACCAGGGCCTCCCAGATGATCTGTGCGCCGGTTCGCATCGCATCCATGCCGTTCGCCTTCTGGAGGATCTCTCTCACTCGTTTGATCGGCCGATTCCGGTCCGGTCTACAGGGTCGTGGGGCGGCCGCCCGACGGGCCTGCCGCCGGCGGGCTCAGGACGTGACCGCGCCCGACGCGGCGGAGGAGACGAGTCGCGCGTACTTCGCCATGACGCCGTTGGCGAACCGGGGCGCCGGCTCGCGCCAGTCGGCCAGTCGCGTCGCGATCTCGGCGTCGGCGTCCGGCAGGTCCAGCCGCAGCGTCCGGCTGCGTTCGTCGAACACGATCGGATCGCCGTCGCGGACGACCGCGATCGGCCCGCCCCGCGCCGCCTCCGGTGCGACGTGCCCGGCCATCATCCCGCGGGTGGCACCCGAGAAGCGCCCGTCGGTCACCAGGGCCACGGACTCGCCCAGGCCCGCTCCGACGATGGCCGCGGTCACCGCGAGCATCTCGCGCATGCCCGGTCCGCCGCGCGGCCCTTCGTAGCGGATCACGACCACATCCCCGGGCTGGATGCGGCCCTGCTCCACCGCCGCGAACGCGTCCTCCTCGCTGTCGAAGACGCGGGCGGGCCCGCGGTGCAGCGCCGGCTCGTGGCCCGCCACCTTCACCACGCAGCCGTCGGGAGCGAGGTTCCCGGTGAGGATCACCAGGCCGCCGGTCGGCGTCAGGGGTTCGGCGACCGGCCGCACCACCTCCTGACCGGCCGTCTCCTCGGCTTCCGCCGCGAGCGCGCCGATCGTGGTGCCGGTGACGGTGAGCGCGTCGCGGTGCAGCAACCCCGCCTCGAGCAGCCGTCTCGCCACGAGGCCGATCCCGCCCGCCCGATACAGATCGGTGGCGACGAACCGGCCTCCGGGCTTGAGGTCGGCCAGGAGCGGCGTCCGCTCGCTGATCCGATCGAAGTCGCCGATCCGCAGGTCGACGCCCGCTTCGTGGGCGATCGCCAGCAGGTGCAGCACGGCGTTGGTCGAGCCCCCGGTGGCGGCGACCGCGGCGACGGCGTTCTCGAGTGCGTCCCGCGTCACGATGCGGCGCGGGCGGAGATCCGAGCGCACCAGCTCCATCGCCAGCTCTCCCGCCCGCCGGGCCGCGTCCGCCTTCTCCGCCGCCATCGCCGGAACGCCGTTGGCCCGCATCGGCGACACCCCGAGGAGCTCGCACACGGTGGCCATCGTGTTGGCGGTGAACTGGCCGCCGCAGGCACCGGGACCCGGGCAGGCCGCATCCTCGAGGGCCCCGAGCTGGGCGTCGCTAAGGCGCCCTGCCGCGTGGGCGCCGACCGCCTCGAAGACGTCCTGGATGGTGACGTCGCGTCCCTCCCACCGGCCGGGAGCGATCGAGCCGCCGTAGAGCACCAGCCCCGGTATGTCGAGCCGGACGAGCGCCATCACGCCGCCCGGGATCGTCTTGTCGCAGCCGACGAGCACCACGATTCCGTCGAAGAGGTTGCCGCGGGCCACCAGCTCGATCGAGTCGGCCACCACCTCCCGGCTCACGAGCGACGCCTTCATGCCGGCGCTCCCCATCGTGATGCCGTCGGAGATCGAGACCGTGTTGAACTCGAGCGGCGTCCCGCCCGCGGCACGGATGCCCGCCTTCACCTCCGCGGCGAGCTCGCGCAGGTGGTAGTTGCACGGTCCGATCTCGATCCAGGTGTTCGCCACGCCGACGAGCGGCCGGCGGAGGTCGTCGTCCGTGAAGCCGACCGCCTTCAGCATGGCGCGAGCGGGCGCGCGGGAAGGACCCTCGGTGATGGCGGCGCTGCGGCGTGTGGTCATCGCGGAACCGGCGGCGATCCGGTACGGGATCCGGCATTCTACCGTGTCGCGGCCGTTCCGCGCCAACCGTCACTCGTCGTAGTAGTCCCGGTACCACTCCACGAAGCGCCGCACGCCGACCTCGATCGGCGTTTCAGGCCGGTAGCCGATGTCGGCGGCGAGATCGTCCACGTCCGCCAGCGTCTCCGGGACGTCACCGGGCTGCAGCGGCAGGAGGCGGCGCTCCGCCCTCCGGCCGAGTGCCGCCTCGAGCACGTCGATGTAGCGCTCGAGGGGCTCGGCCCGTCGGTTGCCGAGGTTGTAGACGCGGTACGGCGCGGCGCTCGTCCCCGGTTCCGGCGACTCGCCCCGCCACTCCGGATTCGGGGCGGCCGGGCGGTCGATCACGCGCACCACGGCCTGGACGATGTCGTCGATGTAGGTGAAGTCGCGCCGATGGCGGCCGTGGTTGTAGACCTCGATCGGACGTCCGGCCAGGATGTTCCGGGTGAAGCGGAAGAGCGCCATGTCCGGCCGGCCCCAGGGGCCGTAGACCGTGAAGAAGCGCAGCCCCGTGGTCGGCAGCCCGAAGAGGTGGCTGTAGCAGTGGGCCATCAGCTCGTTCGCCCGCTTGGTGGCCGCGTAGAGCGATACGGGATGGTCCGCGGGGTGGCGGACGCTGAACGGCAAGGCCCGGTTGGCGCCGTAGACGGAGCTCGACGAGGCGTAGACGAGATGGCCGGGCGGGTGCGCGCGGCACGCTTCGAGCACGTGGAGGAAGCCGGTGACGTTGGCGGCGACGCAGGCCTGTGGTCGCTCCAGGGAGTGCCGCACGCCGGCTCGCGCTGCGAGGTGCACGACCGCCTCGGGCCGCTCGAGCCCGATCAGCTCCCGGACCGTCTCCGGGTCCGCGACGTCCGCGCGGACGTCCCGAAAGCGCTCGAAGGCCGTCAGCCGCGCCAGCCGGGCGTGCTTCAGGGCGACCTCGTAGTAGGGATCCAGATTGTCGACGCCGACCACGGTGTCGCCGCGCTCGAGCAGGCGCAACGCGACCGCCGCCCCGATGAACCCCGCGGCTCCGGTGACCAGCACGCGCATGCGGACTGAGCGTACCCGAAACGTCGGGAGACGCGGATGACAGGGCCGCCGCCGTCGCGCTAAGGTTGCGCCCGTGCCGGCCCGACCTGACGGTCGCGTTGGGAGTCTGCGCAGGCTCCCGGCCCGACTGCGCGACCGCAACGAGTGGAAGTTCTTCGCCACCCTGCCTCGGGCGGACCGGCGTCTGGCCGGGCTCTGGTGGCTGGTCGTCGGCGCCCGCGGACTGCTGCCGGCCCTGTTCGCGGTGGCCATGGGCGGTCTCGTCGGCGCGGTCCAGGGCGGCGCCGGGCTGGCCGGTCCGCTTGCGTTCGCGGGCGTCGTCTTCGTGCTGCTGCAGGTGCTGGCGCCGCTGCACCAGGCGCTCGGAGCCAATCTGGGCGACCGGACCGCGGCGTGGCTGTACGACCGCCTGACGGAAGCGTGCAGCCGCCCGCCAGGTCTCGCCCACCTCGAGGATCCGGCGCTGACCGGCGATCTGACGGTGGCGCGAGACTTCGATCGGGGCGTGACCGGACCTCCCCTCTACATCTCGATGGACTTCCTGGCGGGCGGGCTCGTCGATCTGCTCGCGGGGCTGGCGTGCGCCGTGCTGCTGGCCGGATACGCCTGGTGGGCGCCGCTCGTCCTGGCCGGCGGATGGCTGGCGACGCATTGGCTCCTCCGCGAGAGCGCCGTCTGGCGCGATCGGGCCACCGACGCGGTGCGGCGGGCGCAGCGGGAGGCCGACTACGCCTACCGGCTCGCCGTCGATCCGCCGGCCAGCAAGGAGCTGCGGTTGTTCGGCCTCGCCTCGTGGACGCTGGGCCGCTTCGTGGCGAGCCGGACCCGGCTGCACGAGCTGCAGTACGCCGCGACCCGGCTTCGCGAACGTCCCGTGCTGCTGAGCGTCCTGCTCGTGAGCGGCGCGAACGTGGCCGTCTGCTGGTCCTTGGCCGCCGACGCGGCGACCGGGAGCCTCGCCCTCGCGGATGTCGTGGTCTATGCCCAGGCGGCAGCGGGCACGGCGCTGATCGCGTTCGGCGGGCTCAACTGGGCCATCGACGGCTGTGCGGCCCCGGTGGCGGCGGTGCTGCGGCTCGAGGCCGCGATGGCGCCGAAGGGCGCCCTGGCGTCCGGCCGGCGGGGCGCCGGAGCGCGCCCGCTGCGCGAGATCCGGTTTCGCGACGTCACCTTCACCTACCCGGCGGGGGAGCAGCCGGTGCTGGAGCGCTTCGACCTGACGATTCCGGCCGGCTCGTCGCTGGCGATCGTCGGACGGAACGGCGCCGGCAAGACGACGCTGGCCAAGCTTCTCTGCCGGCTGTACGACCCGCAGGCGGGCGCCATCGAGATCGACGGGGTCGAGCTCCCGGAGCTCGACATCGCCGACTGGCGGCGCCGGGTGACGGCCGTCTTCCAGGACTTCACCCGTTTCGAGTGGCCGCTGCGCGACAACGTGGCGCCCGCAGGCGCACGGGAGGGCGACGTGCGGGCCGCCCTCGACGCCGCGGGCGGAGCCGGGCTCGCCGACCTCGAAACGGTGCTCGCGCGGGGGTACGAGGGGGGCACCGACCTGTCGGGCGGGCAATGGCAGCGCATCGCGCTGGCCCGGGCCCTGTGCGCGGTCCGAGCCGGAGCGGGCGTCGTCCTGCTCGACGAACCGACCGCCCAGCTCGACGTCCGGGGCGAGGCGGAGATCTTCGACCGCATCCTCGCTGCTACCCGATCCTGCACCACGATCCTGATCTCGCACCGCTTCTCGACCGTACGCCACGCGGATCGGATCTGCGTGCTGGAGCAGGGCCGCGTGGTGGAGCTCGGGACGCACGACGAGCTGATGGCCGCCGGCGGACGCTATCGGACGATGTTCGACCTGCAGGCGAGCCGCTTTCTCGCCACCGAGGACGAGGAGGGACGGGTGTATGACGTCCTCGGCTGAGCAGCGCGCCGGCGCGGACGCGGCGCTCGACGAGCTCCCCCCGGCGCTCCCGTCGATGTGGCGCCTCTGCCGGCTGGGGTACCGCCACGAACCCGGGCTGATGGTCTGGGCCTTCGCGCTCTCCCTTCTCGCGGCGCTCCCCGACGCGCTGCTGGCGCTCTGGTTCATGCTGCTCGGCGTCGGCGTGATCGACGGCCGACCGGACCTCGTGCGCGTGGCCGCGATCGGACTCGGGGCGTCGCTCACCGCCACCTGGGTGCTCCGAACCGTCAGCACGCGGGTCCAGCGCCGCTTCCGGGACCGGGTGACCATCGCTCTCGAAGCGCACGTGGCCGGGCTGCAGGCGTCGGTCGCGACGCTCGCCCACCAGGAGCGGCCCGACTACCTCGACCGGCTCGCCGTGCTCCGCAACCAGGTCTTCGTGCTCGATCACCTGTACATGTCGCTCTTCTCGACCTGCGGGTGGCTGCTGCGGCTGGCGGTCACGATCGGCCTCCTGGTGTCGATCCATCCCGCCCTCGTGCTGCTGGCCGCCGCGGCGCTGCCGGCCGTGCTCACCTCGACATGGCGGCCCGCGATCGAGCGGCGGTCGCAGGAGCGGGCGGCGCCGCACGCCCGGCTGGCCCGGCACCTGTTCCTCACCGCGACGACCGCCGCCTCGGGCAAGGAGGTCCGGGTGGCCGGCATCTCCGCCCGGGTGGCCGCGGAGCGGCGCGCCGCCTGGGAACGGAGCTACGCCCCGGTGGCGGCGGCCCGTTGGGGTTCGGCCGCGTGGCATGCCGCGGCGTGGCTGGTGTTCGGCGGCGCGTACGTGGGGGCGATAGCCTTCGTCTCGGCCGGGATGGGAGCACCGGTCGCGCAGGTGCTGCTGGTGCTGGCGGCGGGGGCGCGGCTCTCGGCCTATGTCGGTGCCACCGTCGGCGAGATCGGCTTCCTGCGCGGCATCTGGATGGACGGCTCGCGCCGGCTGGCGTGGCTCGAGGACTACGCGGCCGCCACGGTCGCCACCGCGGACCGTCCGGCCCCCGCCGCCCTGCACCACGGAATCCGGCTCGAGGGCCTCTCGTTCGCGTACCCGGGCACCTCACGACTGGTCCTGGACGACGTTTCCCTGACGCTCCCGGCGGGCGCCGTCGTCGCCCTCGTGGGCGAGAACGGCGCCGGCAAGACGACGCTCGTGAAGCTCCTCGCGAAGCTGTACGAGCCCACGTCGGGAGCCATCCTGGTCGACGGGACACCCCTCGCCGACATCGCTCCGGATCGCTGGCGGGAGCGGCTCGCGGGAGCCTTCCAGGACTTCTTCCGCTTCGAGTTCCGCGCGCGCCGCACGGTCGGGGTGGGCGACGTACCGCGCGTGGATGACGCGCCGGCGGTCGTGACGGCGGTCGACCGGGCGGGAGCCGAGGACGTCGTGGAGCGGCTGGCGTCCGGTCTGGACACGCAACTGGGGCCGACCTGGCCGGACGGGGTGGACGTGTCGTTCGGCCAGTGGCAGAAGCTGGCCCTGGCGCGCGGGTTCATGCGCGACGACCCGTTGCTGCTGGTCCTCGACGAGCCCACCGCGGCGCTCGATGCGGAGACCGAGCACGCGCTGTTCGAGCGTTACGCGGCCGCCGCCCGCGGGTCCGCGGTCGCCGCGGGCGACGGAAACGGCGCCCGCGGCCGCGTCACGCTGCTCGTCTCGCACCGCTTCTCGACGGTGCGCATGGCGGACCTGATCGTCGTGCTCGACGGGGCGCGCCTCGTCGAGTCGGGCTCGCACGACGACCTGCTGGCCGCGGGCGGACGCTACGCCGAGCTGTATCGCCTGCAGGCCACGGCCTACCGCTGAGGGCCGCCGCGGCATACCTCCCCCGCGCGCGGCCCCGGACCTCAGCCTCGGGGCGCTCCGACGAGCCGTCAGATGCGGGTGAGACGCAGCGTCGAGCGCTGGAGGTCGAGGGTGACCCGGTAGTTGCTGAGGAAGCGGTGGCCGACGATGCCTCCGATGTGGAAGCCGAGCAGGGCGCTCGGGCGGTGCAGGTTGAGCACGACGACCGAGAAGTTCTCGTACTGGATGCGATCGAAGGCCAGATGCACGCCCGGCAGCAGGAACGCGTCCATGTCCCAGCCCGAGGTCCCGAAGACCTGCAACGGAATGTGCCGCACCGGGACCATTCCCAGCGTGTTGGCGGTGGCGAGGCTGATCGAGATCACTTCGCCGCCCGTGTCGACGATGAAGCTCTTCGGGTGGTCCTGGTTGACGACGCCGCGCACCATCGCGAGCCGGTTGAACCGCAGCGGCAGCACCACGTCGGCGGGCTCCTCCGGGATCTCCCGGCCGACCAGCATCTGCTCCCGCTCGTAGTCGATGATGGCCGACATGCCGAAGGCGAGCGGAGAGATGCTGTTCTCCACCCGCGTGTCGGGCAGTCCGGACAGGGGCGGGTTCTTGATGATCGCGGGGATGTTGCGGATGGTGAGCGTCCCGATCTCCAGGGAGTCGGCGCGCCCCATCTCCAGGCCGCGCAGCCCGATGTCGCCCACCCCGGCGCTCAGCGTGTTGACGATCGGCCGGATGCGGTGCCGCTCCGCGGTCGGCTTCGAAAGCACCATCTGCTCGGCGCCCGTGTCGATGACCAGGTCCATCTCCGGGCCGCCGTTGATGCGGCCTCGAACGACCACCTTGTCCCGCTCCAGGCGGAACGGAATCGTGTGCATCCGGGCCGCCTGCTCCGGCGGGATGTCGAGAGCGGGCCGGTCACCGAACGAGCGGAGGAACCGGACCTCGGAGCGGGCCCACTGCGCCTTCTCCGTGCGCCGGGTGCCGGGCAGCCGGTCGACGTAGGCGGTCAGGGCCTCGGCGGCCTCCGGATAGCGCCGCAGCCGGCGATAGATCGTGCTCAGGGTGTGGTGCGCCTCCGGCGTGTCGGCCGCGGCGATGGCCGCCTGGGCCTCGGCCAGACCCTCCTCGAGCCGGCCCCGGGCAGCGAGCCCGCGCGCGAGCCCGTGACGGGCCCCGCCGGCCTCGGGATCGATCGCCAGCGCGTCACGGTAGGCAGCCTCGGCCTCCGCGAACAGGCCCGAAGCCCACAGAGCGTCGGCGTACAGGGTGCGTGACGCGGCGTCTGCGGGATCCGCGACCCCCGCCAGCACCTCCGCCTCCTGGCGAGCGCGGGCGAATTCCGCCACCTGGAGCAGCGAGCGGAGCAACCCGCGCGACGCTCGGGCCAGCTGATCCGAACGGGCTCCTTCCTTGGCGCGCTCGAAGGCGACGATCGCCTCCCAGTAGCGCTCGTCCCCGAAGAGCAGGTCGCCCAGCTCCAGGCGGATCTCGCTACGGGCGGATGCGGGGGTGGAGTTGGCGTCGATGACGATGGGCGCGGCCGCGGCGACGGCCAGCGCAATCACCACGCCGCGAAGACCAACGCGCATGGGAGCCTCCCGGGTCGGGTCGTCCCCTCAGGCCGGGCCCGGGGCTGCGCCGGTGAGGGCGCGAGGCCGGCCGCGGGCCGGTTCACCGGGTGTACTGCTGAATGGGGACACCATCGTACATGTCGTCGACACGCAGGATCTGCGCGCTCCGGCTGTAGGTCCCCAGCTCGTAATCCTCGCTCATGATGAGCGCCTTCACCGGCTTCGTGGGGCACACCTCGGCGCAGAGCCCGCAGAAGCTGCAGCGCGACAGGTTGAAGTCGAAGTAGTCGAGCACCTTGATCTTGTGGCCGGGCTCCCGATGCCCCCCCAGGTTGATCAGCTCGTCGGGGCACGCCTTGGCGCACTGGTCGCACACGATGCAGGTCTGCGCCCCCGTCTCCGGCTCGACCTGCAACCGCAGCACGCCCCGGAAGCGAGGAGCCACCGGACGGCGCTCCTGCGGGTACTGGAACGTGAAGGCCGGCTGCGGCGTGTACTTGAGCGTGACGAGCAGACCCTTGACCAGGTCTACGAGGAAGACGGTTCGAAAGAACTTCTGCAGGAACAGCACGGTTCGATCCTAGGCCCGGCCGTCGACGACGATCGGCTCGCTCTGGCCGGCCATGATGACGCGCTCCTTGCGCAGGATCGTGTTTTCCTTGCGGATCTTGTCCTGCAGGCGCATCAGCCCGTAGAGGAGGGCCTCCGGACGCGGCGGACAGCCCGACACGTAGACGTCTACCGGCACGATCTTGTCGACGCCCTGCAGCACGCTGTAGGTCGGGAACGGTCCGCCCGCGTTCGAGCAGCTTCCCATCGACATGACCCACTTCGGTTCGGGCATCTGGTCGTAGAGGCGGCGCAGCACCGGGGCCATCTTCTTGGTGACCGTCCCCGCGACGATCATCAGATCGGACTGGCGCGGGGAGGCGCGGAACACCTCGGCCCCGAAGCGGGCGATGTCGTACCGGGAAGTCGAGGTGGCGATCATCTCGATCGCGCAGCAGGCGAGCCCGAACCCCATTGGCCACAGCGAGGACTGGCGGGCCCAGTTCAGCACGCGATCGACGTTGGTCGTTATGAAGTTGTCTTCGAAGCGATGCTCGATCAGGCCCATGTGGCTGTCGTCCCGGCGCCCGCGGGCGGCGCCGCGCTCACGGAATCGTGACTACTTCCCCTCGTACCACTGCGCGTTCGTGTCGATGAAGCTCTGCCACTGATCGGGCACCTCATCGTTGGCGAAGATCGCCTCCACCGGGCACGCGGGAACGCACGCGCCGCAGTCGATGCACTCCTCGGGGTGAATGTAGAGCATCGTCTCCGCTTCGAACTCGTCCTCGTCCTTGCGGGGATGGATGCAATCCACCGGGCAGACGTCCACGCACGCGGTGTCCTTCGTGCCCACACACGGCTCACAGATCGAATAGGCCATTCGCTCCTCCGACTACGCCACCTAACCGCACCAAGAATACATGCCGGCCGGGGCGCGGATCAAGGTGCGGCCCTGGGGCGCCAGGCGCTCAGACGATCTTCATGCGCCCGGCGAATCCCTCCTCGTACCCGTGGTAGTGCTGCACCGCCGCCTCCGGGTAGCGCCAGCAGTAGTACCCCTCGCCCGTGTCGAAGTCGACGAGCCAGAGGCCCTTCACCTCGGCCCCGAGCGCCTGGATGGCGCTGGTCCAGTCGCCGATCACGCGGTCGAGGGCCTGGAGCAGGCGCTCGCGATCCGGGTGACCGTTGGGCAGGCGGTCGAGGCGCTCCGCCACGGCCCGGGCCTGCGCGACCGCGTCGGCCGTGCGGGCGCGCACCGCGGGCAGCAGGAGCTGTGCGTCCTTCAGCGTGAACCTGCGGCTCGACGACGGGCGCGTCGACATCGCCCAAGTATACGGCGCACCGGGCACGCGCGCCCGGAGGCGGGGCGGGAGCGTTGCCGGAGCGCCGCCTCGCGCCGGCAAGCGCGATGGACGCCGCGCCGACGCTGGCGGTACGATCGAGATCCATGACGACGCCGGTGACCATCCCGCTGATTCGGGGCCGCGTGGCCCGTGGGCCCGCCGCTCCCCGGCAGCCGAAGCCGCGCTGGCTGCGCGTCCGCGCCCCCGGCAGCAGCGGCTACCTGCGGGTGAAGCGCATCCTGCGCGATCTCGACCTCAATACCGTCTGCGAGGAGGCCGGCTGCCCCAACATCGGGGAGTGCTGGCACCGGGGCACGGCGACGTTCATGATCCTGGGCGACGTCTGCACCCGGTCGTGCGGCTACTGCAACGTCGTCCACGGCACGCCTCACGCGGTGGATCGAGACGAGCCGCAACGGGTTGCCGACGCCGTCGGCACCCTCGGCCTGGCGTACGTCGTCGTGACGTCCGTCGACCGCGACGACCTGCCGGACGGCGGCGCGTCGGTCTTCGCCGCGGTGGTCCGCGAGATCCGCCGGCGCGCCCCGGACTGCCGCGTGGAGCTGCTGGTCCCCGACTTCGCGGGTCGGGCCGCCCCCCTCGAGCGGGTGCTCGACGCCGGGCCCGACGTGCTCAACCACAACATCGAGACGGTCGAGCGCCTGTACCGCACCGCCCGCCCCGGCGGCCGCTACCGCCGGGCGCTCGACCTGCTGGCCCGCGCGCGCCGCCACCGCCCGGCGACGCCGACGAAGTCCGGAGTCATGGTCGGCCTCGGAGAGACGCAGGCCGAGCTGCAGGCCACGCTGGCCGATCTGCGGGGGGTCGGCTGCGACATCGTGACGATCGGGCAGTACCTGCGCCCGTCCGCGGCGCACCTGCCGGTGGAGCGCTACTACCACCCGGACGAGTTCGCGGCGCTCAGGACGCACGCCCTGACGCTCGGCTTCCGCCATGTGGAGTCCGGCCCGCTCGTTCGCAGCTCCTATCACGCCCGCGAGCAGGCTGACGCCTGCGCCGGGGCCGGGCCGGAATAGCCACCCCGGACGCGGGTTCAGGCAGGACGCCGCGGACGCGGAAGATGGACGCTGCGCCCGAAGAACGCGTCGGCCGCTTCCGTGAGCGTCTCCGACAGCGTGGGGTGCGGATGGATGGCGCTCGCCAGGTCGGACGCCGTCGCCTGCTGCTCGACCGCGAGCACGCCCTCGGCGATCAGCTCCCCCGCCCCGACCCCTGCGATGCCGACGCCGAGGATTCGCTCCGTCTCCGGGTCGATCACGAGCTTGGTGATCCCCTCGGGTCGATCGAGGGTCAGGGCGCGGCCGGACGCGCCCCACGGGAAGGTGGCCGTGGCGACGGCGCGGCCGGCCGCGAGGGCGTCGGCCTCGGTCAGGCCGCACCAGGCGACCTCCGGGTCGGTGAAGACCACGGCGGGAATGGCACGCGGCGGTGAAGGGGCGTCGCGACCCGTGATCGTGTCCACGGCAACACGCGCCTCGTGGAAGGCCTTGTGCGCGAGGAGCGGCTCGCCGGTCACGTCGCCCACGGCCAGGACGGAGGGTTCGCGCGTCCGCTGTCCCTCGTCGACGCGCACGTATCCTTGCGGGTCGAGCTCGACCCGCGTGCCCTCGAGCCCGGCCACGCCGGAGTTGGGGACGCGCCCCACCGCGACGAGCACGGCGTCGAAGCGCTCGGCGACCGCGGAGCCGGAGGGGCCGTCGAGCGTCACGTCGATCCCCGCGGGGCCGGCGGCAAGCTCCGTCACCGTGGTGTCGAGATGCACGGCCGCCGCCAAGTGGCCGAAGCGCCGGGCGATGACGCGGCCGAGGTCCGCGTCGGCTCCGGGAAGCAGGCGCGACGTCGCCTCGACCACGGTGACCGCCGATCCGAGCGCGCCATAGACGGTTCCCAGCTCGAGGCCGATGTAGCCTCCGCCGACCACCAGCAGCTTGGGCGGCACGCGCTCGAGGGAGAGCGCGGCGGTGGAGTCGAGCACGCGGGCATCTTCGAGGGCGAGCGGGCCGGGGCGAGCCGGACGCGATCCGGTGGCGAGAATCGCATGCTCGAAGGCGATCCGCGACGGGACCTCGGCCCCGGACTCGATCGGCGTCACCGCCAGCTCGCGCGGCCCGGCGAAGGCGGCGCGTCCCTGCACGTAGCGCACCGACCGCTGGGCGGCGAGACGGCCCAGGCCCCCGGTGAGCCGCTCGACGATCTTCGTCTTCCAGCCCCGCAGCGCGGCCAGATCGATGGAAGGCGGTCCGAAGCCGATGCCCCAGCGGCTGGCGTCCCGGGCGTCGGTCAGCACCTTCGCCGCGTGCAACAACGCCTTCGAAGGGATGCACCCCCGGTGCAGGCAGACGCCGCCGGGCCGCGCCGATTCGTCGACGAGCGTTACCGCCAGGCCGCGGTCGGCCGCATCGAAGGCGGCCGCGTAGCCTCCCGGCCCGGCGCCCACCACCACGAGCTCCGTCGTTTCCGTCTGCGCCACGTCCGTATGGTCTCCGTCGTCCCTGGGATTGAACGCCTCCGCCGCCCCGCCCTCCGTGGGCGCAGGACACCCACGCGACCGGCGGCGCCACCCCGGCACTGCGGCGGGATCCGCAGCCGCCTACGGTACTACAGGGGCGGCCAGTCCCGCTCGCGCGTCGATTCACCTCGGCAAGCGCCTCGTGGGCAGGGGCGGAACTGGACGGATGGCGAGGACAGCGTGCCAGTACGCCCACGATCGCGGATCGAAGATTCCCGGCAGACCGGTGCGCAGCGCCTGCCGCAGTTGATCGTCGGCAAAGTGCGCCCGAACCACCCGGAGGTCTTCGACCGTGCCGTACGTCATCGTGTGACTCAGAAACAGCACGGGGTCGCTCAAGGTCTCCTCGGGCGCCTTGAACCAGACCATCCGCTTCGCGACGCCCAACAGGTCCGCCGGTGCGCCCGATTCCGACATCAGGACTCCGGCGCGACGCCGGTCCGCGGCTCGAAGCGAGGCAGGTGCAGCGGATCGACCGCGGACGCCGCCTCGAGCAGGCGCCCGCACACGTCGCGGGGCAGCGCGGCCAGGTCGCCGTCGGCGAAGAAGCACAGCGCTTTCACGGTCAACATGGGATTGAACGCCCGTCCGAACACCGCCCCCGCGGCACCCAGCGCTTCGCTCAGCGAGACGCCGGCACGGTGTATGAGGGCGTCGACGTCCAGATAGTCCTTGGCGGCGGCTCGAGCCTGCACCACTTCCGCCTTGGTCGCAGCAAGATCCAGCAGCGACGCTATCGCTACCGCGGGCGCCGCGAGCCTGTCCGGATCCGCGACGCGGCGCAGGGTCAAGCCGCCGAAGAAGGAGATTCTCACCGGGTCACCGCGGTCCACGAGGCAGGTCAACGTGTCCGTGCCGCGCTGCAGCACGTCCGCACCCCTGAGGTAGGGCACTCTATGGAGTAGCGAGGTGGAGTCCACCGGGGAGGATGAGAAGAAATCGAAGTCGACGGACTGCCGATGGCCGAGCCGCAGAGCCAATGCGGTTCCGCCGTAGAGCACGAAATCGCGTGGCGTGCCGTCCAGTTCCCGCCACAGCCGCCGTTGCCCGGGCGGCAGCACGTCGAGGCGGGGCTGCAGCATCTGGTTCCGTCGCCGACCCCGTTCTGCGGCGCGGACTCCTACGCCGTCTTCGTCGCGGCCGGCCCGAGCACCCGCTCCTCGAGCAGCTCCCCGGCGCGGGCGAAGAGTTCGTCCTTGGTGACGACGCCGGCGTCCACGTCGGCGAGCAGGGCCCGCTGCGCCGCGTACTCCGTGTTCTGGATGCCGACCTTGCTCTGCAGCAGGCGCCACGCCTTGCGCCGCTCCACGCAGAACAGGACGAGCTGGCGCGAGATCTTCATGGCCACCGGCTTGTTGCCCTTGGCCGGGAGCGTCCGGATGTAGACGCCGAAGTCGGGGACGTAGGCGCGGTGCTCCGGGTCGAGGTGCCGCCGGTAGACGACGTCGTTCTGCGTCAGCCGCACCAGCATGTTCTCGAGCGGGATGAGCTTCTCGGCCTCCTCCTCCTTGATCTTCTTGAGGTGGTTGCGGAAGCGCGCCTCGGTCGCACACCAGTGGGCCACGGTGTAGCGGTAGGGCTCGCCGGTGGCCTTGAACTTCGTCTTGTACCAGTCCCCCTGCATGTTGGGGTTGCCCTTGAGGTCGAGGGCCTCCTCGTAGGTCTCGCCCATCCGCGGGTTGAAGACGAACTCGGGCGCCCCGCGGGAGTCGCGGACGCGCTGGGCCTGGTCGAGCGCCATGTCGTCGCCGACGCCGTGCTCCGGCTGGCACGTGGTGAAGCACTGCAGGAACGCCGTGCCGCGGTAGTCGAGCGCGTCGAGGATGGCGCGGAACAGCTTCGGCGCGTTGGCGATGGAGACCTGTGCGACGAAGGGCGAGCCGTGGCCGGCGAGGAAGGTCTCGGCGACGGTCTTCTTCTCGACGCACTTGCCCTGGCTGGCGGCACCGAAGGCGTTCATGTCGCCGCCCCCGAGCATCGGCGTCGAGTCGGAGTTCTGTCCGCCGGTGTTCGAGTAGACCTGCGTGTCGAGCATCAGCGCCTTCACGTT
>JAPOWL010000550.1 GCA_026707615.1 Acidobacteriota bacterium
TGCGGATGCGGCGCTCCACCTCGCGCACGGAGTCGAGGTAGTCGGTCAGCTTCCGCCGGTCACTCGCCCCGAGCGTCGTCCGGAGCCGGCCGGCGTCGGCGAGCACGAAGTCGAGGAGGCTGCGGTCCTGGCGGGCACGCACGGCGCGGTCGGCCGGATCGGTCGTGTCGCCGTCGCCGAAGAGCCGCGCGAACACCCGGCTCGGGTTGTTCTCGTAGGGGAGCGGCGTCGTCGGCGAGCTCCACGAGATGGTGTTGCTGTAGGCGCAGCTGTAGCCGGAATCGCAGCCGCCGACCATGCGCACGTCCTGCAGCCCGAGCTCGAGCGACGGGAGCGGCGTGTCGCGGCCGACGGTCTCGGCCAGCATCTGGTCGACCGACATGCCGTTGCGGATGTCGGCCCCCCGCGTCTTCCGGGGATGGACGCCGGTCAGCCAGCTCGCGCCGGCCCGCGCGTGATCGCCGGGTCCGTCGCCGAGCGCCTCGCCGTTGCGGTGCGCGAGGCCGCTGACGACGAGCAGGTCGTCGCGGAAGGGCGCCACCGGCATCAGTGTCTTCGAGAAGACGAACCCGGTACCCTCCGCGGCCGGGGTCCAGTCCTGCATGATCACGCCGTTCGCGGTGTAGACGAAGGCCACCCGGCTCGCGGGCGCCGAAGAAGCGGCGAAGGCCGGCGTCATCGCATCCAGGAACGGCAGCGCGATGGCCGTCCCCATGCCTCGCAGGAATGTGCGGCGCGGCAGCGCATGTCCGGTGATCATGGCTCCGGGGTCCTCCTCAGCCGGAATGGTACGCTATCGACGATGGCGGCAACCAGGGCCGAGAACCGGTAGGCGGCCGCCTCCGTCCGCCGCCGGATCTCCCGCACGGCCGGCCGGTCGTACGATTCGAGCCCCCGACCGAGCGCGTAGGTCAGGAGCTTTTCCGCGAGCGTCTCCACGAATTCCTGCCGGCGGTCGAGAAGCACCTGCCGCAACCCGGCCGGGCCGTCCACCAGGGTGCCGTCCGGCAGCGCGCCCGATGCCTCGACCGGCACGCCGTCCTCTTCCGTGCGATGCGCGCCGACCGCGTCGAAGCGCTCGAGCGCGAAGCCGAGCGGGTCGAGCCGGGCATGGCACGCCGCGCACGCCGGGTTGGCCCGATGCCGTTCGAGCGCTTCGCGCAGGCTGCCGGCGGAGGTCCCGGCCCCGTCCGCCAGGGCCGGAACGTCGGGCGGGGGCGGAGGCGGCGGCGCCCCGAGCAGGTTCTCGAGCACCCACTTGCCCCGCAGCACCGGCGAGGTGCGGGTCGGATACGACGTGACCATCAGGACGCTGCCGTGCGTCAGGACGCCGCCCCGCTCGGTGCCGGCGAGCGGTACGCGGCGGAAGTGGCTGCCGCGGACCCCGTCGACGCCGTAGAAGCGGGCCAGGCGCTCGTTGAGGAAGCTGTAGTCGCCGTCGACGAGCTCCAGCACGCTGCGGTCGTCGCGGATCAGGTGCTCGAGGAAGAGGGCCGTCTCGCGCTCGAACGCGTAGCGCAGCGATTCGTCGAAATCGGCGAACCGCTCCGGGTCGGGCCGCCAGTCGGCGACGTTCCGCAGGTGCAGCCACTGCCCGCCGAAGTTGTCGACGAGGGCCCGCGCCTTCCGGTCGGCCAGCATCCGCCGAATCTGACCGGTGAGCACGTCCGGCTCGGAAAGGCGCCCGCGCTCGGCGAGGTCGAGCAGCTCCTCGTCCGGGATGCTGCTCCAGAGGAAGAAGGAGAGCCGCGACGCGAGGTCGACGTCGGAGAGCGGATGCACGGAGCCGGGGGCGGCACCCTCCGGGGCGCGCGGGGCCCGGAAGAGGAAGCTCGGCGAGACGAGCACGCCGCTGAGCGCCATCTCGATTCCGTCCTCGAATCGTGCGGCGTCGGCGCGGCCCATGGCGAAGAGATCGAGCAGCGGGTCGATGTCGGCGGCGGTCAGGGGGCGGCGGTAGGCGCGGCGGGCGAGCGTGGTCAGGATGCGCCGCGCGCAAGCTTCCTCGGCCGGGCGGGTGTCCGGCCGGCAGACGAAGAGCCGGCGGCGGCTCTCGGGGTCGCCGGGCCCTGCCGCGCCGTAGGGGCCGCCGACCAGCACGTAGTCGACGG
>JAPOWL010000161.1 GCA_026707615.1 Acidobacteriota bacterium
CCCGCCGGCAAGGGCCGTCCCGCCGGCCGTGGCGGTCCCGCCGGCGGGGGCGGACCCGCCGGGGGCGCTCCGCCATGCGGCGTCCGCGCGGCCCAGAGCAGCCGCGACGCTGGCCGCGCCGCTCGGCTCGGCGACGATCTTCGCCCGCGCCGCGAGCCAGCGGACGGCGGCGGCGATGGCGGCATCGTCCACCGTCACGATCTCGTCGACGAGGGCCGCGGCGTGGGCGAACGTGAGGTCGCCCGGGCGGACCGGCAGCAGGCCGTCGGCGATGCTCTCTGCGCGGTCGAGGGTCACCGGGGCGCCGGCCGCGAGCGAGCGCGCCATCGCGTCCGCGCCCACGGGCTCGACGCCGACGACGCGGGCCGCGGGGCAGCGGGCCTTGACGGCCGCGGCGACGCCGGCCGCGAGGCCGCCCCCGCCGACGGGGACGTAGACGGCAGCGGGAGCCGGGCAGTCGTCCAGGATCTCGAGGCCCACCGTCCCCTGGCCGGCGACGATCTCCGGGTGGTCGAAGGGCGGAACGATGGTGAGTCCGCGCCGCTCCGCCTCCGCCTCCGCGCGCGCCCGGCGCTCGACCGACGTCGTTCCCTCGAAGAGGACCTCCGCGCCGAGGGCACGGGCCCCGTCCACCTTGACGGCGGGCGCGGTCTCGGGCATGACCACCACGGCGGGGGCACCCAGGGTGCGCGCCGCCAGGGCGACGGCCTGGGCGTGGTTGCCGGACGAGTACGTGATGAGGCCCCCCGCGCGCCGCTCGGCCGCGACCTGGACGATGAAGTTGAACGCCCCCCGCAGCTTGAACGAGCCCCCACGCTGCAGGTTCTCGCACTTGAGGAAGAGGCGCGGCGTCCCGCCGGAGTCCGGCGGCACCCCGGAGCCCGATCCGGCGTGGTCGCCGACCGGCTCACTGGCAGCCGGCGGCGACGGCGGGCCGGCAACCGACACGAGCGGCGTACGGACGGCCACGCCCTCGATCCGGGCCGCGGCCCCGCGGATGTCGGCAAGCGAGACGAGCGCTGGCATGAGCTTCCGTTCCCCCCGCCGGGGCGGGCGATTCGACCATCGTATACTTGGATTCTCCGTGCCCGCACCGATCGCCGCCCGCCGGGCGCTCGTCCTGGGACTGCTGGTGCTCGCCGCCGGCGCGGCGCCGACGGTCGCCGCGGCGCAGATCGCGGACCAGCCGATCGGGCTCTACGTGGTCGATTTCCGCGGCTCCTTCGTGCCCTTCACCCGCAACCCGGATCTCGCCGGCCGCTTCGGATTCACGCCGGCGGAGACCCCCGGACCCGGCTGGGGTTTCGACACGGGCGCTCACTTCTACCCGCTGCGGTGGCGGGGCATCACGTTCGGCATCGGCGCCGGGTACCACTCGTCTTTCGCCGACCAGAGACGCTTCGAGCTCGCCACGGGGGACGACGAGCGGGTGGAGCTCCCGAGCGTCCGCAAGCGCTTCACCTCGCTCTCGTCCCAGGTCTCGCTCAACTTCGGCCACCGCGAGGGCTGGAGCTACGTGACCGTCGGGCTCGGCCGCTCCGAGCTCGGGCTCCGGGCGCTGGACGGCGAGGCGGAGCCGCTCACGGGCGTGCACACGCTGAGCTACGGCGGCGGCGCCCGCTGGTTCGAGCGGCCGCACCTGGCCCTCTCGCTCGACCTCCGCCTCTACGCGCTCCGCTCGCCGCGCATGACGATCGCGGTGATCAGCATCGGCGCGTCGTTCAAGTGACGACCCGCGAGTCGCTGCTCGACTTCTTCGACGACCGCATCCGCTCCGCGGCGCCCTTCCTCGTCTACGACGACGGCTACCGCGCCGAGACCCGCAGCTACGCCGACGTCCGGGCCGGCGCGGAGCGCTTCGCGGCGCGCCTGGCCGCGGCCGGCTGCCGCCCCGACGACAAGGTGGTGCTCTGGGGCGAGAACCGGCCGGAGTGGATCGCCGCGTTCTGGGGCTGCCTGCTGGTCCGCGCCGTCGTGGTGCCGCTCGACGTGCGGACGTCGGCCGACCTCATGGCGCGGGTCGCGGCGCGCGTCCGGGCGCGCATCGTGGCCGAAGCGGCGGCGCCGGGTTCCGGGACGTCGCCGTCGCCGCAGTCCACTCGCG
>JAPOWL010000654.1 GCA_026707615.1 Acidobacteriota bacterium
GACGGCGCACGATCCGGCCCCCGAACGGGTGGGTGTGGGGACCTCAGTTCTCGTTCGTTTCGGCGAACTGCGACGCCTCCAGGTACACGGCGTCGTCCGTTGCTCCCGCCCAGTAGCGCGCGAGCGTGGCGTAGTGCCCGCGGGCGGCGGCGCGATCCCCGTTCGCGGCGGCAGCCCGGGCGGCGCCGAGGAGCGAGCGCATCCGGTTCGGCATCCGCAGCAGCGAGGTATCGAACTTCGACTGCGCCTCCGCCGGCCGATCGAGCTCGAGGAGGATCTCGCCGTAGAGCTCGTACGGCGGCTTGATGGGGTTGGCGGCGCCGTTCGGCAGGCGAAGGGTCTCGACGATGGCGATGGCCTCGTCCATCAGGGCGATGGCGCCCTCGGCGTCACCCTCCCGCGCCCGGATCGACGCGGCGAGCCCCCGATGGGCGATCCGGTCCTGCGACCCGCCGTCGTCGGCGGCCCGCTCGGCGAGGGCCTCCTCGGCCGCCCGCGCGGTCTCGAGGTCGCCCGTGCGCACGGCGCTCAGGCCGGTGGCGAGCAGCTCGTGGAGCGAAGCGTCCTCGGCCACCGGCTTCACCTGCCACTGCTCGCTCTCGACGATGTAGCGCGCGCGGACCAGCGGCAGCGTGCCGGCCGCCCGCTGCTGGTCGCCGCTCTGCTCGATCAGCGCCTCCAGCCGCTCGATCCAGAGGCGGCCGCGCTCGTAGTCGCCCCGCTGCAGGTCTCCGTACTGGCCCCAGTCGAGCGAGTGTACGGCGTCGCCCACGCTGTCGCCCGGCTGCCACAGGGCGCGCGCGGCGTCGTGCGCCGACTGGTTGTGTGCCGATACCAGGTCCCACATGCCGTGCTGGATGAAGATGTGCGTCGGCATGTGACGCGCGTGCGAGACCGCCGGTGCGATCTCGGCGTAGCGCCGCGCCGCGTCGAGCGCCAGCGGGGCGTGGATCGGATCGTCGAAGGCGTGAATCGTGTAGTGCGGGGCTCCGGGGTGATCGGGGTTCGCCTGGAACACCCGCATGGCGATCGTGCCGGCCCGCACCTCCAGGCGCAGCGAGTCATCGCCCAGGGCGCGGGCGCCGGCCAGCATCGACAGGGCGTAGAGGGTGGCGACCTCGTGATCGTCGGGGTAGCGCTCGTAGAGGCGGCCCATCGCCTCCATGTAGCCGACCCGCCGCTCGTCGTAGGAGCCCTCCTCGGCCCACAACACCTCGACCGCCTCCAGGAAGCCGCGCTCGCGATCCGTCGGCGCCTTGGCGGCGCGCTCCTCGCGTGTGCTTCCGAGTCGCGCCAGCACGGCGCGCGGGTTCTCCTCGTCGAGCCCGAAGCGGCCGCCGAACAGCGGGTGGTTGTAGCAGAGGGTCTCACCCCAGTAGGCGAGGGCGAAGTCCGGCTCGATGGCCTGCGCGGCCTGGAACTGCTCGATGGCCTGTTTCCAGCCGAAGCTGTGGAGGATTGCGACTCCGCGCAGGAAGTGGCCCTGCGCCTCCTCGGAACGGGCGGACGTCGGGAAGTCCAGCGATCCGACCTCCGCGAACTGGGCGCCGGCCGGTGCGGCCGCGAGCAGAGCGACGAACAGGATGGCGGCGAGTCTCATTCGGATCCTCCCTGGAACGCACAGCGTACCACAGGGGTGGGCGCCGGGGTCGACGTCCCGGAGAACGGGGCAAGCGCCTCCGTCCGCTATACTTGCCACCGAATCCCATGGACAACCCGGACCGGCTGCGGGCGCTCATTCGTCATGTCCCCGACTTCCCGAAACCGGGGATCCTGTTCTATGACATCACCACGCTCCTGCGCGATCCGGCGGGGCTGCAGGCCGCGCTCGACTGCCTGGCCGCACCCTATCGGGAGGCGGGCATCGACGCCGTCGTCGGAATCGAGAGCCGCGGCTTCCTCTTCGGCATCGGCGTGGCGGACCGCCTCGGAGCCGGCTTCGTTCCCGTCCGCAAGCCGGGCAAGCTGCCGGCGCGCACGGCACGCGTCGCCTACGATCTCGAGTACGGCTCGGACGCGGTCGAGATGCACGAGGATGCCCTCGAAGCCGGCCAGCGCGTGCTCGACGTCGACGACCACCTGGCGACGGGGGGCACCGCG
>JAPOWL010000427.1:0-295 GCA_026707615.1 Acidobacteriota bacterium
GGGGGCCACGGGCTCGGCGGCGAGTACCGCTACACGCGCGGCGGCCCCTCGAGCGGGTTCGGCCGCTACTACTTCCTCAACGAGCCCGGCGGCGAGACGACCTACCGCGGCGTGGCGCAGAAGCTGCCCCAGCGCCGGAGCTACCAGATGCGGGGGCAGGCGACGCAGGCGATTGCGGAGGGCTGGAACGCGCGCGGGCAGGTCGACTACTTCTCCGACGTCACGGTGCAGCAGACGTATCACGCCAACATCTACCAGGCCGCCAACACCCAGCGGGCGATCTCCGGCAACGTCT